>JBFGLD010000256.1:0-7228 GCA_041576335.1 Anaerolineae bacterium
AAGCCATCGCCCAAAATATGGGCACTTATGTGGATATGGGACTTGATGAGACCCCTTACTAAAAGTTCGGTCGTTCATTGTGACGGCAATTGCCGTCACAATTTCAAATTTTCTTATATATTTTACGGAGGTAACAAAAATCATGGGTAAAGATTTGCGCACTTACCTACAACAACTCAAGCAGACGCGCCCAGATGATATTAAAGTCGTAGACAAAGAGGTCGATCCCAAGTGGGAAATCACCGCGCTCATCGAAAAAATGAGACGGGAGCAAAAGGGATTCCCGGCGGTCTTGTTTAATAACGTCAAAGGGTCTAATTTGCCGGTGTTAATCAACCTGGCCGGGAGTTACGAACGGTTGGCCCTGTCAATTGACACGGATGTCAAAAACATGGTGCCTGAATATGGCAACCGGGAAGGTAACTTCACCCCACCGAAAGAGGTTAGCCCAAATGAGGCTCCAGTCCAAGAAGTGATTTGGACGGGTCATGACATTGACCTGAAAAAACTGCCGATTGTGTGGCACAATGAGCTTGACTCCGGCTATTACATCGATGCCGGGCCATCCATCGTCAAAGACCCTGACACCGGCAAATTAAATGCCGGTATTTATCGTCATGAAGTGCAGGCCAAGGATGAATTGGGTTTTATGCCCAACCCGGCTCACCACGGCGCTTACGTGCTGCGGCGCTATCGGGAAATGGGGCAGTCGATGGAGGTCGCTATTGCCGTAGGGCACCATCCGGCCTGGCCAATGGCCGGCGTCTCCAAATTGGGCGGTATCGGCGGCGAATTTGAAGTGGCAGGGGGGCTTCTGAACGAACCGCTGGAAGTAGTCAAAGGTGCAACCGTTGATTTGATGGTTCCGGCCCGGGCCGAGCTCGTCATCGAGGGCGTCATCGATACCAGTGACGAGGCCATGCGTCATGAAGGGCCTTTTGGCGAATATCCTCGGTACTATACCGGCGTAGGGACCATGCCGTTTATCAAGGTGACCGCCATCACTATGCGCAAAGACGCCATTTACCAGACCGTCTTCAATGCCCATACTGAACATACTTGCCTGGGCGCCTTGCCCCGGATGGGCAGTCTCTACCGCAGAATTCGGGAGGTGTTGCCGACCGTGACGATGGTGAATTTGCCGGTTTCCGGGATGGGACGCGGCCACGCTTATATCTCTATCAAGAAAGCGCGTGATGGTGAGCCAAAGCAGGCTGCCTTTGCCGCCTTTGCGGTTGATCCGTTGGTCAAACATGTCTTTATCGTCGACGATGATGTCAATGTTTTTAATGAGGAGGAAGTGTTGTGGTGCATGTGTACCCGCTTCCAGGGCGACCGCGACCTGGCCATGATCCCTTATGCATTGGATGGTCACCTGTCCCCCAACAACTACGACATCGACCGGAATGAGCGGTCTGAAGATCGACATAAGAAGGTGATGTCCACCAAGATGATTTTGGATATGACCAAACCGGCCCCGCCCACCTACTTCCCACCGCGCTGTGGCGTGCCTGAAGAGGTCGTGCAAAAAGCAGACACCAGCGTGTTGCAGGAATTAAAGAGTGTGGAGCAGGTTTTAAGGGATCGAAGTTAGCCATATGAGACAAACCGATATCTTGATAATAGGTGGCGGCATTTTAGGCTGCGCTGCCGCCTATTATCTATCCAAACGTGGGATTGCGGTGACGCTGGTGGAAAAGGGGGAATTGGCTGCCGAAGCCACCGGCGCCACTACAGCCGGGTTGACTCTGCAAAATAGAGCCCCGGAGCGATATCCTTTCTATTGCGCAGCGGCGGAACGTTGGCCCGATTTGGGTCAGGAGCTGGGGGCTGATCTGGGCTTCACCCGTTGTGGCAGCTTGACTGTGGCTAACACCCCCGACGAGCTTACCCGGTTAAGAACAAAGGTGCAGCCGCTGCAATCATTGGGCCTGGAGATCGAATGGCTGACGCCCGCTGAGGCCAGAGAATTCGCGCCCTGGTTAACCGAGGAGTTGGCCGGCGTCAGTTTTTGTCCGGTAGATGGTTTTGTCGAACCGGAAGCGCCGGCGCGTGCCTTTGCCGCCGCCGCCGAGCGGTACGGCGCAACGCTGCTGCCTCAAAACCCTATAAAAGCGCTCAGGCGCGACGGCAACCGAGGTTTTCGAGCCATCACCCCCCAGGACGAGATTGGCGCGGTCCGGGTGGTCGATGCTGCCGGGGCCTGGGCCGGTCAGATTGCCGGCATGCTCGGCGTCGAGCTGCCGATTTCACTCGATCCGCTCCAGGCCATGGCCACCGAACCCAGACCTCCCTGGCTCGACAAAGTGGTCTTGCACAGCAGCGGCAAACTGACCCTCAAACAGAATGAAGATGGACGCGTGATCATCGGCGGGGGCTGGCAGGGCGACGGCGATCTCGAGGGAGGGCCGAAACGCTTACGCCCGGAAAGTGAAACCGCGAACCTTCAACTGGCCTATCAGGCTGTGCCCCATTTGGCTGAACTCAAGATTGATCGAAGCTGGATTGGTTTGGAAGGGCGAAGCCCCGATCGTTTTCCCTTCTTCGGTGAGGTCGACGCCGTCCCTGGTTTTTACATGCTGGCTTGCGTCCACGGCGGCTTTTGTCTGTCGACCTTATTGGGGGATCAATTGGCTGAGTTAATCGTCGATGGGCGGACCTCATTCCCCATGGAAAAGTATACCTGCCGAGATTTTTTGGCGAACATTGGACGCAAGCACAACTGAGGTGAGATCAATGTCGTCATGTCGAAGCACAGCCGCGGCTGCATCGAGGGGCGGGTTGGCGACGCCTCGTCGTGTGTTGCTTCGGCGATTGCTGTCGCCGGCGGCATCCGAGATTTGGCGTGTCTGCGGACCACGAATTTGCTAATGAAGGCCTTGGCCGTTGGCGAGTCACCGATCGTCAGGTTCCGGGGTCAAGGCTATTAGTTTGCCCTACAAAACTGGCGCCATAGCAGAGAGATTGGAAAATGAGTCAACAACACAAAATTGCATGCACGATTATGCGCGGAGGCACGAGTAAAGGGCTTTTTTTTCACGAAGCCGATCTGCCGGAAGATCAGGCTCTGCGTGACCGGATCTTGCTGGCCGCGTTTGGCAGCCCCGATCCCCGGCAAATTAATGGGCTTGGCGGGTCGTACTCTACTACCAGTAAGGCAGCGATCATCGGCCCTGGTCGAGAGCCGGGCGTCGACGTCAACTACACCTTTGGCCAGGTCAGCGTGACGGCACCCCTGGTAGATTATCGGGGCAACTGCGGCAATATCTCGGCGGCGGTCGGCCCGTTTGCTGTCGACGAAGGGTTGGTTGCGATCCAAGAACCGGTTACCACGGTCCGGATCTTGAACACCAATACCGGCAAGGTGATCGAGGCCGAGGTGCCGGTCGTGGACGGTCAGGCTGCTGTCGAGGGTGAATGCCAAATTGCCGGCGTGCCCGGCAGCGGGGCGCGCATTCGCTTGGGCTTTGTCGATCCGGGCGGGTCGGTGACCGGCAAGCTGCTGCCGACGGGTCGGGTTAAGGATACCTTGACCGTGCCCGGTCTGCCCGACATCGAGGCATCCTTGGTTGATGCCGGCAATCCGGGGGTCTTTGTGCGGGCGCAGGATGTCGGCTTGACCGCCACTGAGACGCCGGAAGCCCTGGACGCACTGCCCGGTATGCTGGAGCGATTGGAACGTATCAGAAGCGTGGCCGCCGTGGCCATGGGGCTAGTCGACGAGGCTGAACTAGCCGCAAAATTGAGTCCGGCGGTGCCCAAGATTGCCGTGGTAACGTCCCCGACAACTTACCAAACGCCGACCGGTTCGACCATCCGGGCTGACAGCGTGGATGTGGTCGCCCGGATTATGTCGATGCAGCGTACCCATCGGGCCTATGCCCTAACCGGGGCGATTGCGCTGGCGGCAGCGGTCAGCGTGCCAGGGAGCATCGTGGCAGAAGCCATCGGCGGTCAGCCCGGAGCCATAAATCAGATTCGCCTGGGCCATCCGGCCGGGACGATGAACCTTGAGGTCATTACAGCTCAGACCAACGGCAGGTTGCAACTGCTTAAGATCACTGCCGAGCGCACAGCCCGACGGTTGCTAGACGGTTACGTCTACGTGCCCCGGCGTGTCTGGTCGATGGCTGAGAAAGCGAGTGCAATCTGATCGTCAACAAAGCGATTGAAGATTATCTCCTCAGTTTGGCGCCGCCTCGGTCAGCCATACAGCGGGCTATCGAAGCCGACCCACCGGCTTCTATTATTGGCCCTTTAACCGGCCAGGTTTTGTATCTCCTGGCAAAAATCGGCCGTGTCCGGCGTGCATTAGAAATCGGCACGGCCACCGGTTACTCCGGCCTTTGGTTAGCTCAGGCACTAGTTGAGACAGGAGGGCAGCTGATAACCATCGAACAGGATCGCAAGCGGGCGCAGCTGGCTAAAGAGAATTTTGAGCGCGCCGGTTATGGAGCGCTGGTTGAAATGCGGGTTGGCGATGCGTTTTCCGTCCTGTCAACGATAGACGATCAGTTCGATCTCATTTTTGTTGATGTTTTGCGCCATTTTGCCCAACCCGATCAAGGCCCGCGTCTTCTGGATATTTGCCTGGCCAGACTAAAGGCCGGCGGCTTGCTCATTGCCGATAACGTTTTGGTCGATGCCGAGGTTATTCAGCCGGACCCGGCGCCTCGGGTCCGGGGCATAATGGCATGGAATAGACGGGTATCTGAAGACCCGGAACTGGAGAGTACGATTATCCCGTTGAGGGATGGAATTGCGATTACCCGCAAGAAGGGGTAAGATCAAGATATTTTTACGAGGTGATCAAAGAAATGCGTTTAAAAGATAAAGTTGCCCTCCTGGCCGGCGTGGGCGAGCGCTCCAGCCGGGCGACAGCGATACTTTTTGCCAAAGAGGGGGCTAAGGTGGCTATTGCCGCCCGCCGGGCCGAAACCCTGGCCGAAACGGCAAAAATGATTATGGATGGGGGTGGAGACGTTATGACCATTCAAGGGGATGGGACCGCCGAAGCCGATACGCAGCGAATGGTGGCGGAGACGGTTGATGCCTTTGGCCGATTGTACATCTTGTACAACAACGTCAGCGGCGCTTTCGCGACCCAAGGGCGACGCCTGCACGAAATGTCGAGCGGGGATTGGCAAGTCGTATTAAACGCCATTCTCAACTCGGCCTTCTACCTCTCAAAGGCGGCGCTGCCGGTTATGCTGGAACGGGGTCAGGGCGCCATCCTATTTGTCTCAGCCTCAGAAAATGTACAGTTACTGGGAAATCCGGCTTATGGCGCCGGCAAGGCCGGGGTGATCCAATTGACCAAAAATATGGCCCGGGAGTATCACCGGGACCGGATCCGGGTCAACGGCATCGCGCCGGGGTTTATGCGCTTGTTTCCTTGGCGGGAAGCAGAGGTCAAAGCCAATCCAGCTTCTCTTTTTCGGGAAGAGGACCGTGCCAAGCGTCAAGGACTGGCGGAAGATATCGCCTTTGCGGCCGTCTACCTGGCCAGCGATGAGGCCAACTGGGTAACCGGCCAGACCCTCATCCTCGACGGCGGCGACGACATCCTCCCCAGACGGGACATTCCGCCCGCCCGTTAGTCAGTGAAGGAGTTTGAGTCTGATGAATGATTGTTATAAACATATTCTGGTGCCATTGGATGGCTCAGAGTTGGCTGAAACTGCCCTGCCCCATGCCTTTATACTTGCCCAAGCCTGTCAAGCTGAGCTAACCTTAATCCAGGTCGTGCGCCCAATCAAAGAAGTGATTGCCCCTGACAGCGAGCATCCCTATTATGTGGATGAGCAATGGCATGATGAAGAAGAGCACGACCAGGAATACTTACATAAGCTTTGTGAGCGGGTTGGCTGTGGCGACCTAACCGTCCATACAGTGGTTGAAATGGGATCGGCGGCAGAAACGATCATTGGTTATGCCCGCCACCACCCAATTGACCTGATCGTGATGGCCACCCACGGTCGCTCTGGTTTAAGACGTTGGGTCTACGGCAGTGTGGCCGGTAAGGTCTTGCGGGGGGCGGACGTACCGACCTTGTTGGTCCGCTGCTATCCAAACCGGGCGGAAGCGGCTTGATCAAGGAGGTATCCGTGTACATAGGCCAATCCCTACCGATGCCTGACGCCGCCGAGCGGGTCAGTGGAACCGTGCCCTTTCTCATCAATCTGGAATTGCCGGACATGCTGCATGGCAAGGTGTTGCGCAGTCCGTTCCCCCACGCTCGGATCGCGCATATCGGTACCCAGGCGGCTGAAGCGCTGCCCGGGGTCATCGCCGTTCTGAGCCGAAACGATTTTGGGCCGGGTAATCCGCTCGACCCGTTTTATGGCTCGCTGCTCAAGGATCATCAGGTGGTAGCCATCGACAAAGTCCGCTTCGTCGGCGAGCCAGTGGCCGCCGTCGCCGCTGTCGATCCCGACACGGCTGAAGCGGCCCTGGACTTAATCGAGATTGAATACGAAGAGCTGCCGGCCGTCTTTGACGTGCAGACGGCAATTGGGGCCAAGGCGCCACTGGTTCACGAAGGACAGGTTAAGCGGTATCCAGGCCCATCGCGGGTTAACATCCGGGGTGTAGACAATTCCAATATCTTTCAAGCTATTCATATTCGCCACGGCGATGTGGGACAGGGTTTTCGCCAGGCCGACCACGTTTTTGAACACACGTTTACCACGCCGGCGGTACATCACGCCGCGCTTGAACCCCATGTGGCAGTGGCCAAAGTGGCCGGAGGAGAGGTTACGATTTGGTCGGCCACCCAGGCCCCGTACAACGTGCGCGGCCGCATGGCCGGTATCTTTGATTTGCCGCCGGAACAGGTGCGTATAATTGCCCTACCGGTCGGCGGCGGCTTTGGGGCTAAGTCACACATCAAAATAGAAGGGGTAACTGCGGCTTTGGCCTGGAAGGTGGGCGGGCGCCCGGTGAAAATTATGTTGTCACGGGCGGAATCGTTTACCCAGATCACCAAACATGCCGCCACGCTGACCCTACGCACCGGCGTTAAGCGGGATGGCACGCTCGTGGCTCGCCAGGCCACAATCTACTGGAATGCCGGCGCTTACAGTGATACGAGCCCGATCGTAGCCAGAAATGGCGCAGTGACCTGCTTTGGACCGTATCGACTGGCGCACGCCTGGGCCGACTCTTATGCCGTTTATACCAACACCCCACCGGCCGGCTCCTATCGGGCCCCGGCGGTTCTGGAAGT
>JBFGLD010000257.1:0-7202 GCA_041576335.1 Anaerolineae bacterium
CCGAATGCAGCAACTCCACACATCGCCATTGGGAGCTATTTGGCAGCTCGCCCAGCCGGCATAACAAGGAATAACTTGCCGTCGCTCGTAGAGTGTCCATTTGGCCAGTTGGTAATATTCTGCGCGAAATGCTTGGGTAATTTTGGCAAAACCGGTGACGGGGCGCTGGCCAGCTTTTTTGCTGAGAAAGTCGGCAATCGGGCCATATTTTTCAGCCATCGGCGTAATGTCCCAGCCGACGGTATCCAGTTCGACCCGTTCTTCAGCGATTTCGGTAATGTAGCTATCCGGCTCTAGAAACTCTAAGCCAGCATACAGTTCAAAAAAGCGGTCAATATTGTAATTTGAAATTACGGTATGGTTGGTTAACACCAGGTTTTTGTGCTGTTTCTGCAAGGTCTTGAGTTCGGTCCAGGTTTGCATAGCTTTTTTCCAATTACCGGGCACCATGCGAATTTCATCGTGACGTTCGCCCACCTCATCAAGTGATAGGTTAATCCCGATTTTTGTTTTCGGCGCACCCGCACACAGACGGTCCACCTGCTCGACAATCTGCTTAATTAAGATGCCATTAGTTGGGATAGTAATCACGGCGGGCCGGCAGTGCTTGTAAGCGGAGAGGGCCATATCCGCGGTATCTTTTCGCATAAAGGGCTCACCGCCGGTGAAGGTGAAGTAGAGTGGATCGCGTCCGATCTTCGCAAACGTTTTGTCCCACTCCACCAGGGTCATATCGTCGTTGGGCTTGCGCCATACGTCGCACGTTTTGCATTTGCTATTGCACCGGTAGCTGACGCTGACCACAATGGAAAACGGCAGCATCGACGGCCAGCCAAGTCGGCGATATGACCAATAGAGGGGGATTTTGGCGAGTAACTTTAGCATCGTCAAATTCAGTAATTACAGGCTATTTACCTGAAAACTTGGGCTTACGCTTTTCGAAGAACGCTTGGATGCCCTCTTTATAATCTTCACTATCATACACGGCCCGGCGGAGCGCCTGGACGCGTTCAAACCCTTCGGGGTTGAGCGGCGCGGCTTCGGTGATGACTCGAATCTGTTCTTTCAATACTGAAACCACAAGGGGTGAATTTTCGGCAATCCGCGTAGCCAATTGGTAGGTAAAATATTCTAATTCGTCAATTGGAACAACGTGATTAACCATGCCGACCACCGCTGCGCGTTCCGCATTGATAGGTTTCGCGGTGAAGAGCGCCTCTTTGATAAATAGCAGGTTGGTGGCTCGCACCAGGTTAAGGACGCCGGACAAGTTGTAAGGCACCCCGAGTTTGGCCGGTGTAATAGTAAAGCTAGCCGCCTGCGAGGCCACAACCAGGTCGCAACTGATGATTAACTCGCAGGCGCCGCCCCAGACGCTACCCTCGACCATCGCCAAAACTGGGTGGGGATGTTCGTGAATTGCCCGAATGACTTGGCGCAAGGGATCGGTGTAAGTCAGCGGATCGCGCTTCGACAGCGGCAACTCATGCACATCGTGCCCGGACGACCAGACTTTTTCGCCCTTGGCCGACCGTAATACCACAACCCGGACGTCCGGGGAAGCCATCATTTTCAAGGCGGTCATCAATTGGTCAATCAGGTCGGTGCTGAGCGCGTTCCGCTTTTGAGGATTGTTCAGCGTAATTGTACCGATGGTCTCTGAGAGCGAAGCGAGTACGAGCGACATAGCATCTCTCCTTGGCTAAACTAATCAGTCATCCGGGGCATTGACCCGCCAAACCCAACGGGTTCGGCTTTGATCAAGACACTCCAGAGACTAGACTATGCCGCCGCTGCTTCGCGCTCGCCTAAGCCCAGCAGCATATTGGCTGCCGTTTTGACGTAGTAGGGAAAGCGTTTCCAGGTATCTTTTCGAATGGCAATCCGCACAATCCGTTTGGGCCGGAGATAGAAGCGGCGATGAGCTTCGTGCCATTTCCGTTCAACCGTCTCCTTGTTCAGGTCGCCAAAGGCAAAGTGGGCCCGGTCATGCTGGATCGCCAGCTGGGACCAATCCATATTGTGCGAGAAGACCTGGCCGTGTTCCTCTAAGGTCTCCCACATCTCGGTGCCGGGGAAAGGCGCGGCCATCATGAAGTGAGCCAGATCAGGATCGAGTTCCAAAGCCAGCCGGATGGTTTTCTCCATCGACTCTTCTGTTTCACCCGGCATGCCAAAGATGAAAAAGCCCATCGTCTGAAGCTTGGCCGTCTTTGACCATTTGACCGCTTGGGGCCCCATATCGACCGTTTGACCCTTCTTAATGACATGGCGCAGCATCCAATCGTCGCCATTTTCAATGCCAAAGCCGACTCGTTTACAGCCTGCTGCTTTCATCAAGCTAAATAATTCTTGGTCGGTGTTGTTGACTTTCATCCCGTGAACGGTAACCCAGGGCACGTGGTTCAAATTGGCCTTGATCAAGGCCCGGCACAGTTCTTTGGCCCGCTGCCGATCTAAATTCCAGATGTCGTCGGTAATGCCGATTTCGGTAGCCCCCAAATCCTTGACCAGCCACTCCCATTCAGCAATCACGTTATCCACGCTGCGCGCACGCCAGGTATCGCCGGTGATAGGTTTCGAGCAGTAAGTGCATTTGTACGGGCACCCCCGCGAGGTAACGACCGTATAAGTCCGGGCGTTCATATCCAACCCGTCGGTCAGCGGATTGAGATTAGTATAGTGCTCGATCTTAAACAAATCGAAGGCAGGAAAGGGAATGGCATCGATGTCGTCGGGCAGCAGGAGATCGGCGTTGTGCAAAACCTTATTTTCTTGATTGCGCCACGACAAACCCAAAATTTGGCCCCAGCCTGCCTCAGGGTCGAATAGGCGCGGCTGCTCCCAATCCGGAGCTTGCAGATTGGCGGTGGGAAATCGGGGATCGCGGTCCTGGTTTTTGGCCCGCAAGATTTCGATGTTTTTTTCCAAAGCCTGCATAACTTCGATAATGGTGTATTCCGCCTCGCCGCGTACGACCAGATCTACCGCGTCCTTCTCCATCGATTCGTGCGGCATGAGCGTCAAATGTGGCCCACCCAGAATCGTGATAGCTCCGCACCGTTTAGCGGTTCGTGCTGCTTCCCAGGCATTAACGATTAGCGGGGTAGGTGCGGAAAGACACACCACGTCAAACGGGTCTCGGCTTAGTTTATCAGCCAAACTGCCAAACTGTTCCTCAATCGACGCATCCCAAATTTCAAAGTTGTAGCCATGGGCACGCAGCGCTCCGGCCAGATATCCCAAGCCCATATGAATATGTTGGCGACTGTTCCACACATCCGATTCGGGACTGGCGAGTAAGATTCTCAAATTAAATCTCCATGTTTGTTGAAGAGATGTGAATTTCGTCAAATCGTCTGGCCGGCTTTCACCGACCGGCGCAGGTCGGTTTTCTCCTTCTGAGGGAAGATGGTTTTGAAGGCAACCTTAAATGTGCGCCGCCAATTCAACCAAAAATCCTTGCGGGTCAGCGTCCCGGCGATGCGGTGCGGACGCAGATAGAAACGGCGGTAAGCCTCTTTCCACTTTCGTTCTACCATTTCGGCGGTCATATCAGCCAACTCGTACCGAGCTCGACCATCAAAGAAAACATAATCCTCCCAATCGTCCAGCAGCAAACGACCCTGGCGTTTGGCGATCTCGTAGACTTTGGTGCCGGGATACGGGGTCATCATCGAGAAGTTGGCGATCAATGGATCAACTTCGCAGGCAAACTTGATGGTTCTTTCCATCGACTCTTCGGTATCGCCGGGCAAACCGATAATAAAGAAACCAATGGTTTCCAGGCCAACGCTCTTGGCATTTTTGAAGGCCTGGCGAATGGTATCATGGTCAATTTTCTTGTCGATAGACAGCAGCACATCGGGGTCACCGCTCTCTACGCCAAAGGCAACCCGTTTTAAGCCGGCATTTTTCAATTTACCCAGCAGATCGGTCGTGGCCAGGTTGGCTCGAATACCGTTGACAAAAATCCAGGGAACGTGATTCACCTTGTGTTCAATAAATAGATTGGCCATCTTCTCCAGGCGATCCACCTGGATGTTGGCCGAGTCGTCCAAAACGCCAATTTCTTGGGCCCCCAAATTGTGGACCAGATGCTGCCACTCCAATAGAACATTTTCGGGACTGCGGGCCCGCCACTTAATAGGCATAATACTTTGAGAGCAGAAAGTGCAGCGATACGGGCAGCCGCGGGAGGTCATAACCGAAAAGGATTTGGCGCCGTCAACGGCATCCGTGGCCGGCTGCAAATTGGTGTAACGCTCCATCTTGAAGTAGTGATACGCCGGGAAAGGTAACGTGTCCAAGTCGGCGATGGGCGGATGATCAGGGTTATGCAGCTCCTGGCCATCGTTTGTGCAGTAGCTGATACCTAATAAACCATCCAAGTGCCTTGCCTCAGGATCGAGCAGATCGCGTACGGCAAAACTAGGATTGTTCTTTTTGCCGTTTTCCACGATTTCACAAAGTCTGACCCACACCGTTTCACCTTCACCCCGCACGACAACGTCAACCTCTGGGCGAATCGCACTTTCGGCAGGTAGTACCGACACGTGAGGACCACCCAGCACGACCGGCACATCTTTGACAGATTTAGCCGCTTGAGCAGTACGCCATGCCGACTTAACCTGGGGAGTATTTGCCGTAATGCCGATGATTTCAGGATCAAAACGCCTGACGGCTTCGGTCAGGGGTTCGTCTTCGACGTCAGCATCAAAAACAAGTACTTCATCCCCGCGCTCTTCCGAAACAGCAGCCAGGTAAGCGAGCCCCAAGTGGGGCGTTGTGCGGGTATCAATTGGCAAACGGAAGCGCGGGTTGACAATCATTACGCGCATGAAATATAACCTCCCTAGATGACGTTTTTCACAATCATTAAACAAAAATAAAAAACATTAAAGTTTGTAAAGTCTTTAAATCCTGGTTATTCTACCTTACTATGAGTGACTAAGCAAAATTCTTTCAAGTTAATAGTTCCTGGCCGAGAGGGGAAAAATTGCTGTCTCAGTTAAGGTCGTCGCGACATGTTTACCCTTTTCGGTCAATATGTAGGTTGCGGCCGGAAACTTTTTGTTACTATCGATCAGGCCGTGCCGCTTTAAGCATTCGACTGTCGGCCGCCGGAGGATTCGCTGGGGACCCTCGAGGGGATGCAGTTTATACACCTTGCGGCCATCCAGCTGGCGATGAGACTTAAGCGTCCATCCACCAGCGAGGGCGCGAAGTACATTTTGCTGAACCGCGGAGAGCCTTATACCTTTCATCTCTCTAATAGATAAGTGATACAGATGTACGACCAGCTGCCCGAAATGTCGCAGGCGAGCGAACTGTCTCAATCCGGTTCAATTCTTTTGCTTCGGCCGGCCCAGGGTATGGCCAAGATCATGATGCCTACGATGTCACGGCCCAGCCGATTTATCACAGCCAGTCACACCACGGCCCGGCCAGTCGCCAAATTGGCCATTCCAGACAATTTCTCTACGTTCGAACATTTGCAGCGCGATCGCAAGAGGTAGCGACTCGGCTCCGCCATCGAACCGGGCAATTGGATTTTCTCGAATCAACTGCCATGAGCCACCGGTATATTTGAAAAGGACATTTCCCAATTCGACGTGGACAAAATCACCGGAGTGGGGTCCTATTACGTTGCCTTCAGCCAGCCGGATAATCGTATTGTTCAAGCCCCCATTTGAAGCACAAGTAAAACTATTCGGATTATGCAGCACCAGCGGAATCATATACAAGACATTATTGACATCAACATTATTGGCATTATAGGGCAAGGGCGGTACCTCTACCACGGGCAGGGCAGCAACTGCCTGGGGGTCAGCTTCGACCAATTCCGGATCGGCGGTCAACCATACTCGATCCCCATCCTCAGCAATCCCCAAAAGCCAGGTACTTTCCTCGTTACGCCCGGTTACGGTAACTTCGGCGCGCGCCGGCAAACTACCGACCACCGCATAATTTGTGCCCGGACCGGCTCGCAAATTCAGATTGGTCAGGACTTGTGCTTTTGCCGGGGATAAAGAAGTGGGCGGCGGATCAGGGATTGCGCCCCCTCCGGCTCTTGCCGTGGCTTCGCTTGTTTTGGAGGCAGACACGGTTGGCTCAACTTTGACTCCGGTTGGGGCATCGGTTAACTCGGCAATAGTCGAACTGGGCGGCGGAGGCTCAAATTCCTCCACGCTCGACTCTGAGCGACAGGCGGTACCGCCTAACAGGGTGAAACATAATATGATGATACCCGTACATTTGTAGCGCATAGCTCCCTCCAAACGTATTGATTTAGGAACGGCTGCCTCTAAGCTGCCGCATGTTAATATTAATACGCTGGAGTTTTTGAGAATCTTCACCGATCTCGGCCCGCCGGCCTTCAAATTGGTCGGGAGTAGTAATCATTACTTGCTTAATCAGCCTAAATTATGAACATACTCCTGCAATTTTCGCTGGGAAATTTTAATATATTGGTCGGGAATAATCTCAGCCATCTCCTCAACGGTGAGGCGAATACGTAGAATTTCCAACGCATCGTCGGGCGACTCGCCGTAGGCCAGCTTTTGCTTGCCATTTTTCATTTCGAAGAGATACATATAATGGGGATTGCTAAAACTGCTCATCTTTCAAATTTGTCGTTGTATTGAGCGATGGCCGGCGGTCGGGTCATTACGCCTTAATCAACGCCTCCGAGTAGACACCTGGCTTAGCCTGATCGAGGGGGCTCAGCCCCTTGTTGACCGAGTCGTCGTACTTGCCGGCCAGCAGTTCCCGGTAAAATTGATAGTTGACCCCTCTGACTTTCTCGTCGTCGGGAAAGCGGTGGTAATTTTCTTTGGTCATCCGGCTTTTGCCTTCGGCGATCAGTTGGTACCCCAAGGCCGAGCCGGGATAAGGTGCATAGAAGGAGATGGAGGGGAATACCCAGCGCATCGATTTGAGCATACGCATTGTTTTGAAAGCATCTTCGGGTTCTTCGCCGGGAATACCGAGCATAATATTGGCCCAAAATCGGGGGGGCTCTTTACCTTCATTCAAAATCTCATCGCCAATCCGGTTTAGGAGATCTATAGCGATGTAGTTATCTTCCTCGCTGCATTCTTTATTGAGCAGCTTTAAGATGCGGTCGCTGCCCGACTCAAAGCCGATGGAGATTGTGTTCCAATTCGTCTCTTTTACAAGCGCTTCGAAGAGGTCCGGCC
>JBFGLD010000258.1:0-7196 GCA_041576335.1 Anaerolineae bacterium
CCTGTCCCTGAAAGGTGACGCTGTAGCGCCGGATACCGACAATTCCTTCGACAATACCGATAAGCTGCCCGGCTTGCTCCAAAGTTGCCCCTTGCTCAACATGAAGTTCCAGGTAAGCGCTTAAGCTGCCTTTGGCTCGCTGTGCCCGCGTAATCGCGGCCGGGTCTAGCCCGGCTGCCTGCAGGTGCGCGGCCACCGGCAGACCGTCCCAGGCCAATTGATTCACCGCGGCAGGATCTAACAGATCGGCCATAGCCTTACTGCCCAGGGTTGCCCCACCCATCGTCGCTTCTTCGGCGGCAAAGTTAATAACTTCGATCGGGTGCCGGATGTGCAGCCCGGCCTGGTGCAGGGAGCGAATACAGGCCAGCGCCGCAAGAACGCCCAAGGATCCATCAAAGCGGCCTCCCTGTGGCACGGTATCCGTGTGTGAGCCGAGCGCAATCGGCTTCAAGTCCGGTTCCATACCGGGATAGGTACCGGTCGTATTACCGGCCGGGTCGGTGAGCACTTCCATGCCCAAAGCGCGCATTTGCACCGCGATCCAGGCTCGGGCTTCCTGGTCGGCCGGGCTAAAGGCCACCCGATTGAGACCCGGTCCGGGCTCGGCCCCAAATTGGGCCAACGTATCCAGGTCCGCCAGCAACTGCTCGCCATCCAGGAAAGGGATCATTGGACCTACTCCTTCTACGAATTCCCCTCTTTAAGTGGAATGCGACCGATGATCGGGTACTGCTCCAGGTCGATTACGCTGCCGGAAATGGGGCGGCTCTCATCACTGAGCCAAAAAACCACGTGGGCCGCAATCTCTTCGGGCCGGGTCATTTGGCCCGTGGGCACGTGTTCAAAATCAGGACTATCGGACCAACCCTCCGGCAGGCCTTCGTTCATCTTGAGTATGTACTCATTGGGGGTAATAACCCAACCCACGTTAAAGTGATTGATCCGGACGTGATCAAAGGCAAACACATTGGCCAGGTTGCGCGACATCGTCATGAGGGCTGCCTTGGACATGCTGTAGGCTAATTGCCGGGGCTCGCCCGTGTAGGCGTTGATTGAACCGATATTGACCACCGCCCCGTGGCTGCGCTTAAGATGCTCGATTCCGACCTTGATCAGGAGCATCGGTGCTCGAACGTTGATAGCCATCACCCGATCAAACAGCGTGGCATCGGTCGTCTGCAGGTCGCTTCGAATGATCCAGGCGGCGTTGTTGACGATACCGTCGAGTTGGCCGAACGTTTGAACGGCCGTATCGACCAGTCGCTGCGGCGCAGCAGAATCGGCCAAATCGTCTATATGTAGGACGGCTGCCCCACCTAACTCGGCGACCACACGTTCCCCCCGTTGGCGATTGCGGCCGTGGACCACGACCCGGCCCCCCTCGGCCACGCAGCGCCGGGCCGTGGCGTCGCCGATACCGGTGCTGCTGCCGGTAACGATAATGACTTTGTCCTTCAACCTCATCGTCTTGCCTCCCGCGCTTTTTGACAAACGGCCCGATTTTTAGCCAACTTCAGCTTGAGGCGAACAACCCGATTTTATTTAGGCGCAGCGATGATACCATACTTATTTTAATCAGAAAAAAATCGACCAATCCGTACGTATCAGGATGGCTTTTCAGCGGCCAGCTTTGTTTCAACTAGGCCTAATGGCCTCGCAAACCCGCATAAAACGCCAGCCGGCAGCAATGCGCCCGCATTATCCGGATCGGGCCGGTAGTCCCGGCAGTCGCCGGTATAGATGACAAGCGTAGAGATACACGTGGGAGTCGAGATGATGGCGACCTCATTGGTAACGCCTGGGAGCATGTTCACTTGTTCACTTTGCCTAATTGAAGATAACTGAAAATCATGCTAAGATATCGATCAGGTATGAGCTGCCGGTAAAGATTGCGATTGCCGTCATCTTATCGTATACTCTTGGGGAAAAAGGGCTAAAATAGCCCAAGCATGAATTAAAGATAACAGACCTTGCTACACGCGCTGAACGAAGGAGTTCACTATGAAGCTTTACAAAGAAGCTCAAGAGACACTCATCAAAATGCGCTCTGAACTTGAACAGCGCCTTAAGCGGATTGAGCGACAAATCCGTCAACCTCTCGATCCGGACCTTGACGACCAAGCGGTGGAGAGCGAGCGCGAAGAGGTACTGGCTGACCTGAGCGCTCAAATTCGAACGGAACTCAACGATATTACAACGGCATTGGCCCGCCTTGAGCGTAACGAATATGAAATCTGTGCCAAGTGTGGGCAGCACATCGCGGTGGAGCGACTTAGAGCGCTCCCTTTTACTGCCTTGTGTTTCTCGTGTGCTGAGAAAAGCCATTCATTGCGCCTCTGAGGCTGGACAAGTTTTACTTATTGGACCACCGGGCCTCACTCCCGGCCCCCTCTCCCAAAAGCTGCTTACCTTTATACATAAGTAAGCTGAGTTGGCCGGGGCTGCCGGTCCTTGCTCCCCTTCGAGGAGGCGAATTGACGGTGGGAATGGTTTTCGGCCCAAGACCGGCGCCGGTTTGGAACCATGACCTTGACGATTGGCCCGAAGCCCCCCTCACCCAGTCCCTCCCATTTGAACCTTACCTGCCCTTTTTAAGGTATCCCATTTATAATCCACCCATATAACTTTCCGAAAGAGCTCACCTAAATTCTCAAACTTTCACAGAACGTTTACACAATGGTCACAATTCAATATGGCTTTTCGTGTTAAACTTTACATGCGGGCTAAAGATTCGAGGCTGTGCGGGTACGGGCAATTGGCTGATCCTTATTCCCATTCTTAGCGAGCAAACAAGTTGAGATGAAAGACAATTATAAAACAAAAAAGCAGCTTATCACTGAACTGACCAAATTGCGCCAGCGCGTTGCCGAGCTGGAAACGGCCGAAAACTCGGGTAAGCGAGTTGAGGCTGACCCTCCCCCTACCCAGGAAGAGTTTGAACGGCGGGTTAAAGAGAGAACCGATGGGTTTTTGAAAGACCACGAAGCCTTAAAACATGAGATTACCGAGCGACAGCGGGTCGAGGAAGCCTTGAAAGAGAGCCTGGCTCTGGTCGAACGTGCCAAACAAGAATGGGAGTCGACAGCTGATACGCTCTCTCCGTTTATCGGCCTGCTCGATCACGACGGGCGTCTTCTGAGAGCAAATCGCACCATCGAACGCTGGGGGTTGGGCCGGGTTGAAGATGTTAAGGACCAGGAGCTGCATCAGCTGTTTCACGACAGTTGCACCGGCTCAAACTGTTATCTAAAAGCATTCGTGCGGCGGGCACGGGCAGCGTTGGCTCAGGGACGACCCGTAGAATGTGAAGCTGAGGACCGGTTTCTTAGACGCCATCTTTTTCTAAAGGTTGTTCCTATATCAATCCCGTCAAATGGCGTCGAGGCTGATACGGCAGCCAGTGCCGCTGTAGCCGTTATCCAAGATGTTACCGAACGTAAGCGGACGGAGGCGGCACTACGAAAAATCCGCGAGGAATTGGAACAACGGGTCAGAGAGCGTACTGCTGACCTGTCCCGGGTTAACGCCGCTTTGAGACAGGAGATTGCCGAACGCAAGCAAGCCGAAGCGGAAAAAGCCCACTTGCATATCGAGGCCCAAAACCGGGCCAGGGAATTGGCTGCGCTTGAAAAAGCGGGGCAGGCCATGGCCTCGACCTTGGATCTCAAAACCGTATTGAACTTGATGATGATCGAAGTCACGACCCTTCTTAATGCGGAGGGCGCAGCCGTGTTACTCCTCGATAACAGCAGCAATCAACTGACTTTTGCCGCCGTAACGCCGGCCAGCGCCAAGAGTCTTGTAGGCTTACAGGTATCTTCGGAAGATGGAATCGCGGGTTGGGCGATCCACAGCACAGAGCCCGTACTGGTCGAAGATGTTGAACGCGACTCACGTTTTTGTGAAGACATTGACTCGATCCACGGGCTGCGCACTCGCTCAGTCGTAGCGGTACCATTGATTATTAAGGAACAGGCAGTCGGCGTAGTCCAGGTGATAAACAAAGTCAGCGGGACGTTCAACCGGCATGATGTCGAGATTCTAGAGGCGCTTACGGGTTCAGCCGCCATTGCCATCGAAAATGCCCGGCTTTATGAGGAAATTGAACGACGGACTCAACAACTGACTATTTTGCATGAATTAGACCGGGTCATTACTACCAGCTTACGAATCACCGATGTTTACCACGCTTTATCACTCTATATTGTTCCTCTGCTGCCGTATCACCACATGTCGCTGACGCTTCTTGAGGGAGATAAGGTACACTTGGCATATGTGGCCGGTGAAAGCAAAGTTTTCCCGGCGGTGGTGACCCCCTTGAACCGTAAGAATTCGGCCCCGGCGTGGGTCATCAACCGGGGCCAACCCCTCTTACGCCATAACATTTCCACCGGCAGCCAATTTTCCGACGATGAACATTTAGTGGATAGCAATATCCATTCAAGCATGATCATTCCGCTGCGGGTAAAAGGACGGATTATCGGCACCTGGAACCTTGGCAGCAAAAATATCGGTGCTTTCCAGGCAGATGATCTCAGTATAGCCCAGGCTATCGCCGACCAATTGGCCATTGCCATCGAGAATGCTCGTCTATTCGAAGAGGTTCGAAATGGACGCGAACAACTGCGACAACTTGCCCAACAGGTTGTGTCGGCTCACGAAGAGGAGGCCCAACGACTGTCGCACGAGCTGCATGATGAAGCGGGCCAGGCCCTGATTTCGCTTAAGATGATGCTCGAATTGATTCTCATGGATTTGCCGGTTGAAGCTGAGTCGCTGCGTGGACGTCTTTCCGAGACAGTGACGTTGGCCGACACGACAATGGAGCGTTTACGAGCCCTGGCCAGAGACCTACGTCCACCCGCCCTGGATGCGGCCGGCCTTAACCCCACCTTAGAAGAATTGTGTCATGACTTTGCCGGGTGGACCGGCATCGAAATTGACTACACCGGCGTAGACCTGGATGGGCTGTCAGACTCGGCCAAGATATCACTTTATCGTTTTCTACAAGAGGCCCTGACCAATGTAGCCAAACACGCTCAGGCTCAACAGGTCGTGGTTCAGCTGGCGGGCAGAGACCAGTTGGTAACTCTAAGTGTGCACGACAACGGCCGCGGATTTGATAAACAAGCTGCGTTGGGCACATCCGAATATACCAAAGGCATAGGCCTGGTGGGCATGCAAGAACGGCTCGAATTATTAGGTGGCTGGCTTGAGATTGAGTCCCAGCCCGGTGCCGGAGCTTGCCTGACTGCCCATATGCCCCTGGAGGATATATAGATGATTCGGGTAATTTTGGCAGACGACCATCACTTGGTGCGTCAAGGGATGCGAGCTCTGCTCGAAAAAGCGGACGACATTGAAATTTTGGCTGAGGTTGAGAATGGCCAGGAGGCGGTTAAACTAACCAAAGATTTAGTTCCGGACGTATTAATCATGGATATTAATATGCCCCGCCTGAGCGGAATTCAAGCTGCCGAAAAAATAAGCCGGTTTGAACTGCCGACACAGGTTGTGATCCTGTCGATGCATTCCGATAAATCCTTAGTCCGCCAGGCGCTCCGAAACGGGGTTCGAGGTTATTTACTCAAGCGGTCGGTTATCGAAGAGTTACTCCTGGCGATACGGGCTGCTCAACGGGGCGAACTTTACCTTAGCCCCGCAGTTTCCAATTATATTACGGCCGATTTCTTGGCTGGAAAAATTGACACCGACACCCGGGCATACGACCAGCTCTCCACCCGAGAACGTGAAGTTCTCAAGCTGGTGGCCGAAGGGCATACGAATAAATCGATTGCCCAAGAGATGGACATTAGTGTCAAAACCGTGGAAAAACACCGGGCCAACGTCATGAGCAAGCTAAATGTTCAAGATTTAACCGGTCTCGTCCGCATTGCCCTCAAGCAAGGCCTGATTTTTCTGGATGAGTAGTCGCAGCGGTATTAGGACGATTCGGTATTTATCCGCCGTCCGCCGAGGGCTCGAAGCTCCTGTCTACAACAAGATAGCACGGACCTAAAGGATTCTGTTGGTAACCATCAATTGTTGCGCCGTGGGGCCGAGGCTGAAGCCATCGGCCTGAGAGAGCCAAACCCGTTCGGGCTAAAAATCTTCGGTTTTCAGGGTGGTTCAACTCACTTCACTTTATAACACAATTTTGGATCGTACATCTTCGTATGAAGTGTAGCCAACATTGTTACCGATAGACAAAAGACGGACCCCTCCAGTGAACCGACTATTTTTGCATGAGACGCCCGTCAATCTTCATTCCTCGCTCAAAGCAGCACTTGCAAAGTCCTGATTTTCCCCAAAATTATTTACCAAATTCCCGGTTCCCAAAATGGGGACCTTTCTTTAGACGATTAGGCTGAGCCTCAAGAAAACGGGGACAGTTTCTCTCTCCAGGTAGGGTAATTCCCCATACCCTTATCGATAGTTTTGGGTTATGCTGGTAAATATTAAAACGGGTTAATATAGGCATATTGATGGCAGTCACCACGCACAAGCATAGAAAAGAACAACTGGTTTCGCTTACACAGCCCAAATCGCGACAACAGGCTGCGCTCAGGGCGAGCAGCTCGCTCGTCGTGCCCGGCATCAAAGCCAGTTTGGTAGGCGGGTTTGGCCTTTTTATGTTAACTTTACTCAGCCTAATCCCGCCGCCGTCAAATCTTCCCGTCGTTACCCTGGCCATTCTGGTCATCCCTGGTTATCTCATTGTTTGTCTGGTGACCGGGTTACTGGCCGGCATTTATGCCGAAGACCAGATTAAAAGCAGCCAGCATGGGGGCCAGGTCGGTTGGATTGCCGGTTTTTGGGCCGGTATTTTTGGCGCCATTCTGGCCATGATCATGGCGGGCCAGGGGATACTCATGGTTGAATTTGGCCGGAATGTGGCCGAGCAATTCGCTTCTCAACAACTGATGATTTGGGGCCGCTTAATTACGCCGGATAAGATTGCTTTAGCCGGCCGAATATTGGGCGCCTGCCTGGTATATGGCCTGCTCGGCTCTCTCCTGTCTGCTCTGCTCAGTTCCATCGCCGGGATGATCTATCTCCGCCTGCGTGACAGCTAAGGCTACGATTTACCATTGTCACCGAAGCAAGCTTCCAATCTCCTCGTCCAAAGCCCGATCTGAGCCCCATCGTTCGTCCCAAAGGTAGGGAAATACCCCATACTATCTTGAGGCAGA
>JBFGLD010000259.1:0-7196 GCA_041576335.1 Anaerolineae bacterium
CCGTAGCCGGTTTTGACATTTTGCGAGAGCAAGCTCGCGTTAAGCCGGAGATTGGCTACATGAGCCAGAAATTCTCACTTTATCAGGACTTGACGGTGGAAGAAAACATCGATTTCTACGCCGGGCTGTATAACGTACCCCGCCAGCGCCGGGCCGCACGCAAAGCTTGGGTGTTGGAGATGGCCGGTCTGCGGGGCAAAGAGCGCCTGCTGACCCGCGATCTGTCGGGCGGTTGGAAGCAGCGGCTGGCCTTAGGCTGCGCCGTACAGCATCAGCCGCGCATCCTGTTTCTGGACGAGCCGACCTCCGGCGTGGACCCTATTTCTCGCCGCGCCTTTTGGGACCTGATCTTCGAGTTATCGGCCCAGGGCGTGACGATTTTTGTAACCACCCACTATATGGAGGAGGCCGATCATTGCCACACCGTGGCCCTGCTCTACTACGGCCAACTCATTGCCCTGGACAGTCCGGCAGCGATGAGGGCCAATATGAAGGCCGGCCAGATGCTGGAATTTGAGGTAGCCGACGCCTTGTGGGCCTCGAATGTGGTGTCCAGCTTACCGCACGTTCAGAGCGCGGCCCCCTACGGCGATAAGCTACACGTTTTGGTGTGGGGCGAGGCTGAAGAGGCGGTTGAGCCGCTGAGCAGAGCCCTGGCCGCGGCCGACCTGCTGTCGGGCCGTGTCGAACCGATTGAATTTTCGTTGGAAGACCTGTTCGTCATCTTTATCGAGATGCAAGAGGCCGGCCAACGCGAACGGATGGAGGAAGCCCGATGAGCAAGCGTTTTATGGCGATCCTGATTAAAGAAACCCGCGAAATCTGGCGTGATCCGGGCACGCTGCTGATGGCGATTATCCTGCCCCTGATCATGCTCTTTCTGTTTACTTATGCAACCAACCTAGACGTTAAGGATGTGGCTCTGGCCGTCTACGACCAGGACCGAACGCCGGCCAGCCGGGCCTACCTCACCCAGCTCACTACCGGCGAGCAGTTTCACCTCCACCGTCAGGTTTGGAGCCAGGCTGACCTGGAATGGTTGCTGGACCGCGACACCGTTGAGGCCGGGCTGATCATCCCGCCCGGTTTTGGGCAAACGCTGCAGGCCGGCCGCCGGGCGACGGTGCAGACCTGGGTGGACGGTTCGTTTCCACCCACGGCCAACGTAGCCATCGGCTATGTGAGGGCCTTCAACCAGGCTTACAGTGTCAAGCAGGTTGCCGCCAAAGCGGACTATGCTTACAAACCGGCCATTACTGTTGAACCTAGAGTGTGGTACAACCCCGGTCTGAAGAGCGTCAACTTTATCGTGCCGGGCCTGTTTGCCGTCATCCTGCTGGCCTTCCCGCCCTTACTGTCGGCCCTGGCGGTGGTTCGGGAAAAGGAGCAAGGCAGCATTCAACAGATCTTTATCTCTCCTATCCGGCCTCCGGAGTTGATCTTGGGTAAGCTCATTCCCTACGGGGTGATCGCCTTTATGCAGATGGCCTTGATCTTTACGGCCGGCATTCTTTGGTTCCAGGTGCCCTTTGCCGGCAACCTGACTCTGTTGCTGGTAGCGGCCCTGGTCTACGTCTTTGGCGCCGTCACCATTGGGCTGCTGATTAGTACGTTGACCAACAGCCAGGTAGCGGCCTCGCTGGCCGCTATCGGACTAACGCTGATGCCGGCCATCGTCTTTTCCGGCTTCATCTACCCCATTTTTAATATGCCCCGAGTGATGCAATGGTACACCTACCTCTTCCCAGCCCGTCACTTTACGGGCATGGCCCGGAGCATTACCCTGAAAGGGGTCGGGCTTGAGACCCTATGGCCACAGCTGGGCTTTATGCTGGCCTACGTGCTGGTAATTTTTCTCATTGCCTCGCTGCGGTTCAAAAAGAAGGTAGGTTAAGCAAAGGAGTAAAGTGATGGCAAGTCGACTCTCATCTTTAATACGCAAAGAATTTTTCCAGCTTTTCCGCGACTGGATGGTGATCATCCTTATCCTGTACATCTTCGTTGAGCCGGTGTTGTGCGGGGTGTCCCTCTTTTTCGACATAAAACACCTACCGCTGGCCGCTGTTGACGCCGACCGGAGCCAGGCCAGTCGAGCTTTGATCAGCAGCCTATCCACCTCGGAGCACTTTGATCTATACGCCGTCTTGGACTCACAAGCCGGGCTGGAGCCTCTGTTTGACCAGGGTGAGATACGGATGGGGCTGGTCATCCCCAGTGAGTTTGGCCGCGACCTGGGGCGGGGCGATACGGCCCGGGTGCAGCTCCTTACTGACGGCTCTGATGCCAACACCGCGGCGGTGGCCCTAGGTTACGCCGAGCAAATCATTGGCGCCTACTCACGCCGCATCGAGCTGCAGCGACTGGGTGTGTCTGAGGAGACAGCCATGGTCCGGCTGCCGGTGGTGGACAATCGGATCCGGGCCCGTTACGATCCTGACCTGCGCTTTACCAACTTCCTGATGGCGGTCATGGTCGCCGCGGTGATTCCCTTCTTGGGGGTGCTGTTGGTCGCGGTTTCAATCGTCCGCGAGAAGGCCTCGGGCACGATGGAGCAACTGATGGTGACCCCCCTCTACCCCTGGGAGTTGATCGCGGCCAAACTGGTCCCGCTGGGCCTGGTCAAGATGGTCGGACTGGCCGTGGGTATAGCCATCACGGTTTGGGGGTTCGACGTGCCGCTGCGGGGCAGCCTGGGGCTGTATTTCGCCTTATCCGGCCTGGCCTTCATTGCGGCGGCGGGCCTGGGTGTGGCGGTTGGTACGGTGACCAACACCATGCAGCAGGCGCTGTTGTTGGGCTTCTTTATCATTTTTCCGATGATGTTTGTGTCGGGAATGATGTCGCCGCTGGAAAACATGCCCACTGCCCTGCAATGGCTGTCCTGGCTTAACCCCTTGCGTTACTACGTCACCATTACCCTTGGCATTTTTCTCAAGGGGGTGGGCCTCAACGTCCTGTGGCCGCAGGTCGTGGCTATGACGGTCCTGGGCGTCACGATCCTGGGGATCAGCCTGGTCTACTTTCGGCGGAGTCTGGCTTAGAAGTTAGCGATCGGCTTTTGATCGCTAATTCGTAGAAGGGAGCATTCAAATGGAAAACAAATACGGCAGAAGTTTAAAAATGATAAAAGACCCAGTGTGTGGCATGGTGGTTGATCCGGCCAAAGCCGTGACCACGATTGAACACAAGGGCAAGATCTACTACTTTTGTACCTCAGAGTGCCAGACAGCCTTTGAGCAGGAGCCGGAGAAGTTTCTGGATAAAACCGGAAACCAGGGAGTTGCACCAGGAGGAAGTGATGATGAGTGAATTAAACCCAAATCTTGTGGTGATTGATCCGGTGTGTGGCATGGAAATTGATCCGGCGCAAGCGCTTACTACGCGTCAGGTAGGAAACCAGACCTTCTACTTTTGCTCCAATTTCTGCGCTCAAATTTTTGACCCAGAGATGACGGACGAGGAACAGATCAGGCTGCGAGCGGCTATTGGGGGCGAGCCCGCCCAACGCCGCACCATGCCGGTGTGGTGGGTCAGGTATTGGACGAGAAAGGGCGTTCAGATGCTCGGGGCGCGGTATCTAGTATTTCGCGGCCTAAATAAGTAGACAGTAAAACGTCGATAATTGACCCTTGTCTGGCTGAGTCGGCCCAATTTAGCCGCGAAATACTCAAACAGTTGGGCGTTGGAATAGTCGTTACTGAATAGTTGCCTACGCCCAACTGTACTAGGAGGAAAATTGTGAAACGAAGAATAGCACTTTTTATCGGCGTTCTGCTGGTTGCGGGGGTGATTGGCGGTGGCTACGGCTACTATAGCCAGAAGCCGGCCGCGCTCAGCCGGTTTCTGATGCAGTTAGGCCCGCTGAGTCAGGCTGAGGCCAATGGTCTGCCGAGTGTCTCCGGTTATATCGAGGCCGAAGAAGTCAGTGTGGCGGCAGAAACCCGAGGACGGATTATTCAACTTAAGGTTGAGGAGGGTGATTTCGTGCAAGCAGGTCAGGTTCTGGCTAAACTGGACCCAGCCCTTTTGGAGGCAGAGGTGCGGCAGGCCGAAGCCAAGCTGGCCATTGCCAAAGCCCAACTGGCCCAAACAAAAGCCGGGGTTCGGGCTGAAGAAATCGGCAAAGCCGAAGCGGCTGTCGTCGTGGCGGAAGCCACTGCGGACGCAGCTTACACCCGCTGGCAAGATGCGATCAGGCTGCGCGACAACCCCCAGGCGTTGGATCGGCAGATCGATGCAGCTCGAACCGCCCTGGAACTGGTCGAATTGGGCATAGAACATGCTATCCCGGTGAAGGATGCCGGAGAGGCGCTGTGGGAGTTAGGCAGACAGCAGTGGGACTATACTCAACGGTCCCACCGGGGTTGCGGTACGAATCCCTTAACCGGCGAGCAAGTGTGCCAAACCTTTCGCTTTAAGGAGGGTGATCAGCAAGATGCCGGGGTGGCCTGGAACTATGCCGGGGCCGATATGTGGGCCGCCTGGGTGGACTTAAATAGCGCCGTAGCCCAGCGTGATGATACTGAAACAAGCTTGAATGACTTGCTGCGTCTCAGAAATGATCCCCAGGAAGCCAACTTCAAGGTGGTTCAAACTGAAGCAGCCTATCATACGGCCCTGGCCGAGGTGAACGTGGCTCAAGCCCGGCTTGAAAGCCTTAAAGCCGGCCCTCGCGCCGAGCAGATTGCCGTAGCAGAGGCCCAGGTTCGACAAGCCGAAGCCGGCCTGAGGGCTCTAGACGTGCAGCGTGCTAAGCACACCTTGGTTGCTCCTTTGAGTGGCTGGACGGTTGAGCGCCTGGCCCACAAAGGCGAGATGGCGCTGCCGGGCCGGCCGCTGCTGATCCTGGCCGATTTGAGGAACGTCACGTTGACCGTATACGTGCCTGAACCGGATATTGACACCATTTCTTTCGGACAAAAGGTAACCGTCTTTGTCGATACTTTTCCGGATACGCCCTTTACCGGCTTCGTTACCTTCATCAGCGATGAAGCAGAATTTACACCAAAAAATATTCAAACGAAAGAGGAGCGAGTCAATACCGTGTTTGCCGTCAAGATCAGCTTGGAGAATGAGGATCAACGCCTGAAACCGGGCATGCCGGCCGATGCAATTTTGTCGGAAGGCCCGGGGCTTTAGCGACTCTTGAGATTGCATCCTTTAGAACGAGGTGAAACGATGAAACGCATTGTTTACGTAATTATCTTATTGGTGGCTATTGGCGGAGGATACTGGGGGGTTACCCGCTCCCCTGCCTTGGCGGCGATTGAAAGGGCCTACTTAGCGGTTGATCGCCCCCCTGTGGTGACCCCAGCCCCAACCAGCCTGACCGGCTCCGGTACAATCGAGGCCGAAACGGTCGTCGTTACGGCTGAATTGGGCGGGCGTATCCTTGAGATTTTAGTTAAAGAAGGGGACGAAGTGATGGCCGGTCAGGCTCTCGTTGAATTGGATAAAGCTGATTTGTTGGCCCGGCAGACCCAGCTAGAGGCTACCTTGATGACGGCCAAGGCGAACCTGGCCCTGGTTAGCGCTCCGGCCCGGCCCCAGGACATTGACGCAGCTCAGGCCCAATTGACCCAAGCCAAAGTGACCCGGGACGGGGCCAGACTGACCTGGCAACGGGCTCTGGCTTTAGTCGCTGATCCCCACCACCTGGACGCGAAAATCAACCAGGCTCAGGCTCGGGTGACCGACACTGAACGTGAATTGGAGATGGCTCAGGTTAATTTGAAGCGGATGGATATTCAGACTGAAGCCGCGGGTCGTAGTCAAGTCACCGTTCTGGGCGCTAATGAAGGGTTAGTGCAAAATGAGGTGGCGCAATATCAGCTGCAAGCCGCTCGAATAGGCGTCGAGATGGCTGAAGTGACCCTGACCGGGGCCAAGAAACAGGTAGAGCATCTGACCCGGCTGCGCCAGCAGCCCCTGCTGTTGATGGCCCAGGCCAACGCCGCTGAAATGGCCTATCGCCAGGCCGAAGCCGCTATTCTCGCTGTCGAGGCCAACTTGACAGCCGTTAAAGCCGATCCCACCCCGGAAGATATTGCGGTGGCTGAAGCCCAAGTCCTCGAAGCCGAGGCGATCCTGGCTGCAGTGGAAATTCAACTGGCCAAACAAACCCTCACCGCGCCGCGCAACGGCCTGATTAGCCGGAAGCTGGTGGAAGCTGGTGAGTTGGCTGTACCTGGCGCGGTGCTGCTGGAACTCAACGACATTGACACCGTAGAGTTAACTGTCTACATTCCCGAAACCCAGATGGGATTGGTCAAGATTGGGCAAATGGCGCTGGTCTCGGTTGACGCTTACGAGGACGAATTATTTGAGGGGGTGGTGAGCTTTATGGCCCACCAGGCAGAATTTACACCTCGCAATGTGCAAACGCAGCAGGAGCGGGTCAGTTTGGTCTTTGCCGTCAAAATTAAGCTGGACAATGCCAACCATCGTTTGAAACCCGGCATGCCCGCCGATGCGGAGATTTTGCTGACAACCCAACCGAATGGAATAGGAACACCATCCCCAACTATCTTTCCTCAACCAACCTTGTCCCCTACAGCCACGTCAACGCCGGTCAAAGCTGAACCTACGGCAACTATTGCGCCTAGCCCGCCGGCAACCGAAGTTTTCCCAAATGTTCAGGCAGAAGTTCTGGCCTGGGGCTTGAATGTGCGAGGTGGTCCGGGTGTCCATCATTCAGTCATCGCCACCCTATCCAAAGGAGATATTGTGCCGGTAATCGATGTTGATCCCAACAGTGGTTGGCTGCAGGTAGAGCTATCAGACAATGACAAAACCGGCTGGATTTCGGGCAGTCCAACTTATGTGTTGATGAGATAGAGTTATGAATAATTTAAGCGCTGTTTCTGAAACCGCATTAATTACGTTAAGAGCACGCGTCATAGAAGCGGAAAAAGAAAAACCAATTATTGAGGATCCAATTGGCCTGGAGTGCCTCAATACTCTCCGCTCGTTACTGCCAATTGAAACCCGGAATAGACTTTTGAACAGGAAATCGCCGTCAACATTAACCAACTATATTGCCCTAAGAGCTCGAAAATATGACGCCTACGCCAGAACATTTATCGAAGAAACTCCGGCTGGATTGGTTGTTAGCCTGGGCTGTGGCTTTGATACAAGGTATTGGCGGGTATCAGACAAGGTGTGGAATTATGTTGAGGTCGATTTACCGGAAGTCA
>JBFGLD010000260.1:0-7181 GCA_041576335.1 Anaerolineae bacterium
ATTAGCATTTTGGGTTGGTTGTTGGTCATCAGCCATTCCGCTAGCTCCCTTCCTTGAAAGCAAGAAATCGGCCCCACACGGTCTCGACTTCCATAGCCCTTTGCAGATAAGCTCCGATATAGTAGCGACCGCTTTCAGCGTGCGCCAGCGCCCCACCCAGGTTTTCGGCGTGGACAATTCCCCTGGGAAAGAGGTTGAGGTGCATGTCCTGATAATAATGATCCAATGGGTACATTTCATCCCAATCCTGGCCAAAGTCTCGCTTTAATTTTTGATTGGCTTCGGCAAAGGTTTTCGGATGCCAAATCCGTTGGATGGTATTCATCGGGTGATCCGCCGCTACGCAGTCAACGCCGATCCATTTAATCTTCTTATGAGCGCACCAGTCGGCGAAATCGGGAGAGGGGCCGGGATGCTTGATCATATAGCGAAACTCGTCCGAGTCGGGACTATTCCAGCCGAATTTGCTCCAGCCCGTCTTGATGATGAGAATATCACCTTCTCTAACTTCGACCACGCTTTCGATCATTTCGGGGGTGTAGACGCTGGAGTTGCTAACCCTACCGGAAATATCGGCAATCACGCCGGGCCCCACCCAACTCTCAAGCGGAACTTGTCCAATGGTGCGTCCGGCGGCCCAGAAGTGAATCTCACCGTCCATATGGGTTGCCAGGTGCATGCTGGCATTGCAGGTCTCGCCGTTGCGTCCCATCCCAAAGTTGTGACCAGCGACTCGCTTGGTATAAGTTACGGTTAAGGGCAGGTAGTTGGCCCATTGGGGGGTCTGGACACTAAACGGCAAGGTCATATCGAGCATCTCAGCAGAGGCCATAACCTCAAAGAACGCTTTCTCACTCATCCCGTCGGGCGGCAGGTGAGCCAGCACCCGTGACCAAGCCGTGCCCACTTCCATATACGGGATGGGCTGGATCATGATCCAAGCCCGCTGGTTGTTCAACCGGTCGATGTCGCCCACAATCGACTCGGCCAGCAGCAAATGCGCTTTAGGCATTTTGAGGTGGGTCATCTCATAATATTCTTCAGGAGGAAACATCTCATCCCACGTTTTGCCATACGTTTCTACCAGCTTGGCTTCGGCTTTTTTGAACTCTCGCTCGTGCATGTAGCGAATGGCGGTGTTCATAGGGTGCTCGGCACAACCGCAGTCCACCCCTATTATCTTGAGTTCCATGTCCAGGGCCCACTGGAAGAAATCGGGGGAGGGCCCGGGATGGCGCACCAAGAAACCGAACTCCTTATTTTCCACGCCGCCCTGGGCGGCCTCATTGTAAATATCGGGCTGATCCCAGGAGTAGCGATGGTAACCGGTGTTGATAATCAGGATATCCCCCTTCTTAACGGCAGCCCGCGAGGTAATCATTTCGGGGGTATACAGGCTGTAATCAGACACCAGGTCTGAGATGTCCACGACCACACCGGGGCCACATAGATCAGTCAGAGGAATGTCGGCAATGGCTCGCCCGCCCGAGTGGAAGGCTCGCTCGCCGACCAGGTGCGTTCCGACCGTGTTACTCCAGGTGATTTCCTGGCCATTGGCACCTTGTCCGCCACCGGCCGCACCCGTCAGTCGCTTAAAGAAGTGGACTTCCAAGGCGTGTTCACCAGGCCAAGGTGGCGTGAAAACGCTGCATTTTTGAGTCAAGTCGTACAGCTTCGACCCGCTCATGATCTTGATAAATTGTTCTCGTTCCATATTGCTCCTCGTTTTTAGCTAGCTTTTATTCAAAGCTTCAGCCACCGCCTTGCGAGCAGCCGCCTTGATCCACCATTTGAGTACAAAGACCAAGGCGACCAGTCCCAAACCAGCCCCAACCAGCCAGCGCTGTCGCTCGGGCGGCAGCATATCTTCCAACATATTCTTAGCAACACCCAACGCGAACTCCATTTGGCTGGGGGCTTCGACTTCCGCTGCCTCAAGCTGCGCCGGAGCAGTCGTCCCCCGCCCGTCTGGGGCGCCTGGCGCTACTGCGAGACGCGCCTTGACCTGCCGGTGGAGACCATCTAACCCTTGTTTCGCCATGGCCTTAGCCGTGCTGTCCATCAGACGCTGCCCAACGCTGGCCATGCGGCCCCCAACCTGGGCCTCGCCCCCATAATGCATCAGCGTTGAACTACCCTGATCCTCCAAACGGACGTTGCCTGTACCCTTGACAAAGCCGGCCTGTCCTCTGCCTTCCAGGAGCATGATATAACTTACGGGCGCGTTGACCTCAGACAGCTCGATTGCTCCCTGAAAATCACCCTGGACGGGGCCTACTTTGATCAGCAGGTTAGCTAGGAAATGATTTTCATCCGTTTGTTCAAGTTTTTTACAACCGGGAATGACTCTAGCCAACACTTCCGGGGTCATTAATGCGTCCCACACGACGTCTCTCGGAGCGTCAAAGAGGTAAGTTCCTTCGAGTTGCATGGTCTATGTCTCCTTATCCGCGCTAAAGCGAACGAATGAGCAGCCACGGGCGGTTAACGTGGTGTAAAAGAGCCGCCGCTACGCTGCCATAAAATATTTGGCTTAATCCCGTCCGAGCACCAACTCAAACAGGAAATTGGGGCTGATCGGAATTTCTAGAATTTCTATGTCGTAGAGATGCTCAAGTGCATTCTCTACCGCTTGTACAAATACCGGCGCAACCGGAATCGCCCCGGCCTCGCCGACCCCCTTGATGCCTAACGGATTAAGCGGCGAGGGTGTTTCGAAATGTTCAATCTCCATGTGAGGTACATCCATCGACGTTGGCAGCAAGTAATCCATAAAAGAGGCGTTGAGCAGTTGGCCCGCTTCATCAAAGACCAGCTTTTCGTAAAAGGCATTACCGATGCCTTGGGCTACGCCGCCGTGTATTTGACCATCCACAATCAGCGGGTTGATCATCGTGCCGCAGTCGTGCACAATCACATACCGTTTGAATTCAACCATCATCGTCTCGCGGTCGACCTCGACAATAATGGCATGCACGCCGCTGGCGGTGGTGCCACTTTCAGGACCAAAGTAGGTAGTTGCCTCCAGGCCCGGTTCGGTACCGGGTTTGACCGCACCCCGGAGGGGGTTCGCTTGCCGGGCCAATTCTCCCAATTTGATGGCCGTATCCGGTACGCCTTTGACCCGAACCTCGCCCTCGGCCAGTTCCAAATCCGCCACGGCAACTTCCAGCTTTTCGCCGGCTAGCTTGAGAATTTTCTGGCGAACTTCGACCGCGGTTTGGTGAATAGCGCTGCCGGCCACGACAGCACCGCGGCTGGCAAAGGTGCCGGTCCCCCAATGAAACTCAGCCGTATCGCCGGTGACGAGGTTAACATCGCGGACATCAACCCCCACCTGATCGGCCACAATCTGGGCAAAGGAGGTAAAATGCCCCTGCCCCTGCGTGCCGATCCCGGTAGCGACACTGACCTTCCCGTTGTTACCTACAGTAATACGCGCGCCCTCATAAGGGCCAATGCCCGTCCCCTCAATATATGCCACAATGCCAATGCCGACAAACCGTCCTTCCGCTCGCAGGCGTGGCTGTTCTTCAGTGACAAACTTTTCATATTCAATCAACTCGGCGGCCTTTTTCAGCGCCGGCGCATAATTGCCGCTGTCGAAAACCAGCGAGGCAAAGTCCTGAAAAATGATTTCGTGGTCGTAGGGGAAGGCATCCGGCGGAATAAAGTTACGAAGACGAATTTCAATGGGGCTCAAGCCCAACTCTTTGGCCGCAATGTCCAATAGTCGCTCGATGACAAACATGCCGTGTTGGCGACCGGCACCCCGGTAAGGGGTGACAATCGGTTTATTCGTGAAGACAACTTTGAACTCACCGAAGTAGTTAGGCGTTTCATACGGCCCGAGCGCATTGGCCTGGCTGTTGAGCGGCACCGTCAAGCCGTAGGGATCGTAAGCGCCCGTATCGTGTAGAAAGGAATGTTTTAGGCCTAGAATCCGTCCCTCCTTGGTTAGGGCCAGTTCAGCGTCGTGAATCTGGCTCCGTTCTTGAGTCGTAGCAAAGAAGTTTTCCTTGCGATCTTCGATCCACTTAACCGGTCGATCCAACTGCATAGACACCCACGGCAGCAGCATCTCTTCAGGATAAAACATCATGATCTTGGGGCCAAAACCACCGCCAATAAAGGGAGCAATGACGCGCACTTGGTGCTCAGATAGGCCCAGCATCGCGGCCAGGCCGTTGCGAATAGCAATCGGAGCCTGGGTCGTGTCCCACACGGTCAGATGACCACTCTTTTCGTCCCAGTGAGCCACGATGCCCCGATTTTCCATGGCCGCCGCCGTACCTCGATCATAGACCAAACGCCTTTTGATCAGGACGTCAGCCCGGTCGACAATGGCCTCGTAGTTTCCTTTTTCCTGAATGACGTGAGCCGCCATATTAGACGTAAGATCTTCATGGATCAGCGGAGCATCCTCGCGGAGGGCTTGCTCCAGATCGACTACGGCCTCCAGCGGCTCGACCTCAACCCAAATGTCGCCCAGGGCATCTTCAGCCAGGTAGCGGCTTTCAGCCACTACCATCACGATGGGCTCTCCGACAAAACGGATCTTATCCCTGGCCAGGGGAACGTGAGTCCGCTCGTGGAACGTAATTCGCTCGATGGTGGTCGGGGGGGGCACCAGGAGGGGCCCATGTTGCCAGTAATCACCCAGGTCTTCGGCGGTATAAACGGCTACCACACCGGGTCGCTCTCTGGCCTGAGCCACATCGATGTTGACTATGCGCCCATGAGCGTAATCACTACGGTAGAAAGCAACATGCAGCAGGTCGGGAAAGTTCACATCATCAACAAATTGCGCTTTTCCGGTGAGCAGCCGCACATCTTCGTTTCTTTTTATCCGTTTGCCAAAATATTTTGTCGCCACAGGTTTGCTCCTATTCTCTACGTCCCATCTTTTCCGCTGCCAACTTGACCGCTTCTACGATATGCTGATAGCCCGTGCAGCGGCAGATGTTGCCGGAGATGGCTTCGCGAATTTCGTGCTCATTAGGGTTCGGATTTTCAGCAAGGAAAGGAACCAGCGTCATCAGGAAACCGGATGTGCAAAATCCGCACTGTAAACCGTGCGCTTCTCGAAAGCTGGCCTGCAAGGGATGCAAATTTTCTTCGCTGGCATCGGGCGTTAAAGCTTCAACCGTCGTGATTTCGTGCTCGTCAGCTTGAACCGCAAAAATCGTACAGGAGCGGACCGGCTGACCGTCAAACAGTATGGTACAAGAACCACACACCCCGTGCTCACACCCGACGTGGGTCCCGGTTAATCCTAAGTCGTATCGTAAGAAGTCGGACAACAGAGTCCTGGGCTCGACAACGCGCTCATATCGAACGCCATTAACAGTAACCGTGAGATCAAATAGCTCAAACATAGGCTTTTCCTTTACTCAGTGTGGGGTGTATGCTACTTTTTTCCAGACCCTTGAGCCCGTTCACTCGCTTTTTCTAGAAGCCGGCGGGCCAGAACCTTGGCCAACTGGCGGCGGTATTTGGCCGAGGCGTGAATATCACCGGGCGGGTCGATATCGCTAGAGGCGGCAGTATCGGCCGCGGCTTGAATTGCTTCCGCCGTAAGTTCCTGCCCTGCGAGCATCGTTGTGGCTTGAAACGCCTCGACCGGGCCGCTACCAACACTAAAGTAGACCAATCGAGCTGCTTGACAGCGGTTTCGATCTTCAAGCGTAACCGTAGCCGCTGCCCCTACGAGGGCGTAATCGCCGGGACGTCGAGAAAATTCGTGGAAGGCGTACCCGGTTCGAGCCGGCAGCGGAGGCAGTACAATCTCGACCAGCAGCTCTTCAGGTTCTATGGCCGTGGTAAATAAGTCCACAAAAAAATCGCCAGCCGGAATCCAGCGCTCACCGGACTTACTCTGAACCCGGAAACGGGCATCGAGCGCCACGGCCACCGCCGGCAGTTCAGAGGACGGGTCGGCGTGGGCCAGACTGCCCCCAAACGTACCCCGGTTGCGGATTTGGGGGTGGGCAATGTAGGGCAGGGTTTCGGACACCAACGGCGCACGTTCTCCAATAATAGGGTCGCGTTCTACCTGGCGCTGCCGGGTCATAGTTCCTACCGAGACCCTCCCCTCCGGGAGGGGCCGAATGTAGGCCAGATCCGGAATTTTATTTAGGTCGATTAACACTTCCGGCTGAGCCATTCGAAAGTTCATCGTCGGGATTAAACTCTGGCCGCCCGCCAGGGCTTTGGCTTCAAGGCTATACTCAGCCAAATATTCCATGGCTTCGTCGAGCGTTCTTGGGGCAAGGTATTTAAAGGGGGGTGGTTTCATGCTAGAACTCCCTGTCCTAAATATTGTACTTTTCAGCATAAGCCACGAGGGCCTGCTCGAAAATCTCCATCGGAGGACGCACCAAACCGGCTCCAATTTGGCCGATGCCGGCCTCTTTATGGGCAATGCCGGTGTTGAGGCGCGGGGTGATGCCCGTTTCAACTACTTTACGGATGTCGATGCCGGTCGGTGTACCCCGGAAATCGAGGGGCGGGATGGTGAAATATTTGTGTTCGGCAAAATTGATCTCGTACATCTCCAAGGTGGTATTGATCGCATCCTTGGGCGTGCCGCTGACGAACGTGATGATAGCCGGGGCAGCAGCCATTGCAAACGCGCCGATCCCAATGGTTTCGGTGATGGTGCTGTCACCGATGTCGCCGCTGCCGTCGTCAGCGGTGAAGTTGGGAAAATACAGCCCCTTCGGCTGCCCGACCGGGCCGGTGAACCATTGGTCACCCACGCCGCTGACCCGAATGCCGAAGTCGGTGCCGTTGCGGGCCATCGTGCTGACGATGGTGCTCCCTTCGATCCCATGCCCGGCGTCGGCCATAGCTTTGCAGGCAGCCATTACCGGGTTGAGCACGGCCAGGGCGTTGTCACCGATGGCCTGCAGCACTTCGCTGGCGGTGGTTGCATTCTTGGCTACTTTCGCCACGTGCGGCGCCAGCGCTTTCAAAAAGAGAATCGAACCGGCTTTGTTGCGATTGTGTCCTTCGTCACCCATTTGCAGCGCTTCGGCCAGTAGGGCCCTGATATCGATGCCGTCGGCAAACTCGATGGCGTCGTTCAGGGTGGGGCCCAGCACGTCGTTCATCCACTGCAAGCGCTCAATTACCTCGACGCTGTAAGCCCCATAGCGCAGCACCTTGCCATAGCCTTC
>JBFGLD010000261.1:0-7180 GCA_041576335.1 Anaerolineae bacterium
CAACCGCCCGAAAAATTGGTAGCGCTCTATCCCAAAGAGGGCACCTTTTGGCACGAGCACCCGTTTGCCATTCCAAAAACCGATTGGGTTATGCTTGAGCAGCGGGACGCAGCCAAAGTCCTTACAGAATTTATCCGCAGCGAACCGATTCAACAAAAAGTTATGGAAAATGGTTTCCGGCCGGCCAATCCTGATGTCAGCGTCGGTTATCCCATTTCACCGGAACTTGGCGTTGACCCTAACCAGCCAACGACGATACTCGAGGTTCCTGATCCGGAGGTCGTCGCTGCCGTACAGGCCAGTTGGCAATTTGTCAAAAAGCAAGCCGATGTTCTTTTGATCATCGACACATCCGGATCGATGGCGGGCGATAAGATCGACCAGGCCAAAGCCGCCGCAACGGCCTTCATTGAAAAAATGCCCCCCCAAAATCAAGTAGGGCTGGTAGAATTTGATAGTCAGGTGCGATTGGTCGTGCCGCCTGCCTCGGCCGAGGGCAATCGTGCCCAAATTATAAGCCAGGTGGCCGGCTTAGAAGCGGAAGGGGATACCTCGCTGTACGATGCCATTCAAGAATCGATCAACATCCTGGCCGATGCCAGGGGACAAGAGGACGACCGCATTCAATCGATCGTAGTGCTGAGCGACGGGCAGGATACCAGCAGCTTCATATCGCTGCAGTCCGTGGTCGAAGCAATAAGCACCAGCCGCAACGCCCGGAACCCCGTCATCGTAATCCCGGTCGCCTACGGCGGTGATGCCGACATCAACGCCCTAAACAGCATTGCCCGGGCCAGCGCCACCCGGGTTCAATCCGGCGATCCTGAAAACATTCAGAAAGTACTGGAAATCATTAGCAGTTATTTTTGAGAAAACTATGTAAATCTATGAGGAGTCTTGGGAGTTTTTTGGAGGATAACTAACAATTTTCACGCTCCGAAGTCAATTGAGCCTAATAACGACGGCTCCAGAAAAGTAGTCTATCAAAGTTATTTGGGTTCTGCAACCCGTTTTCATAAAGCTATCCAGTTACTCAATTGTTGCCGAAACTCATCCAAATCGCCCAATTCATTTCGGATAATCTCGTACACCCGACGATTATCCACTTTCCAATACAAATGCACAATCAGGTTACGAAAGCGAGCCATTTTCATCAAACGACCGGCCAGCTCAGACGTAATGACTTCGAGATCGGCCAAGATGGAAAAACAGTCTGCATAATCCTGGGGTGCTCTTCGGCTGGAACGTGCCACAATATGATTACACAGATCTATCGCCGCTTCAGTCGCCACGATGAGCAGATACTTCGCGCTCTCAGTGTTACGATAATCATTCAGAAAGTCATTCTCAGAAAATTGCCCCAACTCCCGTAAGCGGCTCTGGGCCTCGGCAATATTGCCTAACAGATCACGGATACGAATTGGATCAATCTGTCTCATCGTAACTCCCATAGATATTGTTTGGCCAGCGGTTCAAAATCCAAATACTCATCCCAAGTCCGCTCTAAAAAATGGAAAAAGGCCCTTTCATCATTGATTACCAATGGCTGTCCGCGACTAACATTATAACGAAAGCCAAGCGGAGCGTCATTGATGATGCGAACATCGACAGGATAGGGCACGGCAGTCGTTAAACTGTGAGTCAACTCTATCGAATAGTCCAGGTCTTTGTGCGGTGGTACGGTGCTTCGATCAACAAACAGGCCAATATCCACATCGCGAAACGGTAACCCTTCGGTTGCCGAGCCGTAAAGCATTGCGAAATAAATTTCCGGATGGTCTTTCAGATATGGCGTGAGGGCCTCTTCTATTTTGGCCGTTAGCTTAGTCTTTGCGCTCATAACAGATGCTGACCTTAAGTGCGAGTTACGATCGATCGCCAATCGTATAATAATGGACATTTTCCAAAAGAAGACTACGGCTTCTCAATACGCAACGATAGAATTAAGGCGCGCCTTAAGAAAGACTCTAAATTCAAGACTCCCTAACGACTCTAACACAACTATGAATTGAAGCCAAGTTCGCCGGTGAAAATACGGTGGCAAGGGTCCATAGCTCAAAACAGCGCCGGTCCGGACTATTCTAGCTGGGGGGGCGACCCAACTCCTTCTTCAAATGGGGGACCAAGCCGCCATCGTGAATAATTGCCCGGACCGAGGGCGCGAAGGGGGGGAATTCGAACTCACCCGCCTCACAGCGGATGACGCCGGTCTCCAAATCAACCTCGGCCCAATCACCGTGCTTGAGGGCAGCCACGGCCGCCGGGCAGGTCAGGGCCAACAGGCCGTTGTTGATAGCGTTGCGGTACCAAATGCGGGCAAAAGAGATGGCAATAACCGCGCCCACTCCGGCCATCTTGAGGCAGATGGCCGCTTGTTCGCGACTGGAGCCGTTGCCCCAGTTTTTGCCGGCCACAATAAGGTCACCCTGGCGGACATTCTTGGCAAACGTGGGATCAAGATCTTGTAGGGCGTACTGAGCCATCTCGTCCGGATCAGACACGGTATAGGTATATTTGCCGGGGAAGATAACATCGGTATTGATCCCGTCGCCGTATTTCCAAACGCGACCGCGCAGCTTTGGATTTCCGACCGCGGATTTTGGATTGCGCATTTCTTTGGACATTGCGCTTCATCCTTTCTCAATAGATTTTTCACGGAAGCGGCTCGCCCTCGGGCCCGGCGATCTCGCCGGCAATGGCGCTGGCCGCCACAACCGCGGGCGAAGCAAGATAAATCTCCGCCTCGGGCGTGCCCATGCGGCCCCGGAAGTTCCGGTTGGCGCTGCTGATCGTCACTTCGCCCGGGGCGGGGACACCCATATGATTACCCATGCACGGGCCACAGCCCGGCGTGCTAAAATGAGCTCCCGCGGCTAATAGTGTTTCTACGTAGCCGGCGCGCAAGGCTTCCCTAAATACTTCAGACGAAGCTGGAATAATTAGCAGGCGCGTCCCCGGCGCAACTTTGCGGCCGGCAGCGACTTGGGCCGCTACGGCGATATCTTCGAGGCGGCCGTTAGTGCAGGTACCAATGAAGGCTTGGTGTACCCTAATGCCGGCCACCGAGCTCAACGGCTTGACATTATCCACGGCGTGGGGACAGGCGATTTGCGGCTCGATGGCTGCGGCGTCGAAGATATGCACGGCCGCATACGTCGCATCGGCGTCCGGGGCTAGTTCCTGGCTCGCCATCTCCCAGCTTCGACGCCGCCCTTGACCGTCTCCTGCTGCTGCACTTTTGCGCAGCTCTGCCTGCCGCTCAAGCCACTCAAACGTGACCTGATCTTGCCCCACCCAGGCATTTTTGGCGCCCATCTCGGCCATCATGTTAGTCAGGACAAAGCGGCTGGCCATGCTCATTGCGGTCACGGCTTCGCCATGAAACTCAACACTTTTATACAAGCCGCCGTCTGCCCCCAGCTGGCCAATGATGGACAAAGTAATATCTTTGCTGGTCACCCACGGTTTAAAAGTACCGTCGAGGGTAATCTTGATGCTTTCAGGCACCCGCAGCCACAACTGCCCGGTGGCCCAAATGGCCGCCATCTCGCTGCGACCCACGCCCGCGCCAAATGCACCCAGCGCCCCATAATGGGTCGAGTGGCTATCTGCGCCCAGCAGCAGCACGCCGGGGTAAATCAAACATTCCTCGCACAGAACTTGGTGGCAGATGCCCCGACCAACCTCGAAAAAGTTCTTTATTCCCTGGATAGCGACAAACTCTCGGACCTCGGCATGATTTTGGGCATGCTTGGTCGTCGGCGGCGGCACGGCATGATCCAGGGTAATCGCCAGGCGATCCCGGTATTTGACCCGGTCGATACCCAAGCCATAAAACATTTTGGAAATTGCTGCCGTGTTATCGTGACTCAAGGCCACGTCGGGCGTGGCCTCAATAATCTGACCTGGTGCCACTTCCGGCAAACCAGCGTTTTTAGCTAAAATCTTTTCTACAAAAGCGTGGCTCATAACAGTAATGAAAGACTCGAGAATAGAAGAGCTAAATCACTTAGATCGCTTAAGACTCACCGATGCTTCACGTCTCGCGTCGGGATCTGCTTCGGCAGCACTCACCTGTTCAGGCCGGTAGGCTTGACTCTCATCCAAACGCTGCAAAATGTTACCCTGAAAGCGTTCCGGTACCGCAATTCGCCCGAGACCAAATTCATTTTCGGCAATATTCATTAAGATTTCGGTGGGCGATCCTTTACCCCTGACCTCATAAACGCGTTCTTTGAACACAGCTGTAATTTGGCGGGCAATTCCTTCATCTAAACTATAGCCCTTGATTTCTTTCAAGAAATAGTGGATGATGTTCCAACCGCTTAACGGACCGAGCAGCACTTCCGACTCATTTACCCCAAATTGATCCAGCGGAAAAGCCTCGTAGGTAACGGCATTGTTCAATACGGCCTTCTGGTGCACCCCGGCCGTATGCGTTCGGTTAGTTAGGCTGACCGGCTCTTTAGAAGGCACCAATTTTTTAAGCTTATCGGCAAACATCACGTTAATGGGATAAGAGCCGCGCAGGTTGTAGCCTTCCAAATGATCGTAGGCTTTATCAGTGTATAGGTTAAAAAGCAGCGCCGTCATCGAGGTAATGCCGGAGCGCTCACCCAAGCCTAAAATGGTCGTATTTATATAACGCATGCCGTTGTTAACTGCCGAGAGGGCATTGATCAGGCTAAAGCCACGGTCGTCGTGGAAATGGCCTTCAAACTCCATACGCGGGTAGCGCTGGCGCAAACATGCAAGTCGCTGGTCCACTCCGCTCGGGGTTGCAACGCCCACGGTATCAGGCGTACCGAGCCGGTCGACCAGAGGTACGACTTCATCATAAACTCGAAAAAGATTTTCTTCAGATGTACGAAAGGCATCTTCACCGCTGAAACGCAGAATCAAATCGGGGTATTGAGCCCGCACTTCTTCCAGCAGAGAACGCGCGCTGTGGGTGATCGACCCCAAATCTTTGCCGTGGCTGTACGCCTGGGCCGTCTCGGACAAGCCAAAATAAAGGTTCAAACCATCAGCCCCAGCCTCGATTGCCGAGGCAATATCGTCGGGATGGCAGCGGACATGCGCTAACAAAAAGGTGTAGCCTTTTTGCATAATCAGCGCGTCGCGGACCGATTTGATGGCTGCAAAATCATCCCGCTCTTGAGCATTCACGCTGGGGGCAAACAGCTCAATGAATTTTACGCCGTACAAGATCAGGGCCCGAGCTATTTCCATCTTATCGTTTTGGTTAAAAAAGTATTTATAGTGGTCGTACAGCAGTGAGCTCTGTGAGCCTTCACGAAGCGTTGTATCGATAATTTCTAGTGGGCGAGGTTGATAATGCTTAAATTGAAATGAATTCGTTGATACCATATCCGCTCCTATCAGAAATCTCCGTTACGAATTTTCACAAACTACCAACCTTTTTGTCGCCGCCCCAAGGCCCGATCCATTTGGCGACGATCGTCCCTGGCCCGCATCGTCTGGCGCTTGTCATATAGTCTTTTTCCACGCGCCAGCCCTAGCTCGACCTTAGCTCGACTATTCTTTAGGTAGATCTTAAGCGGGATTAAGGTTAAGCCCTTTTCCTGCAACTTTCCGACCAGCCGGTTGATTTCACGACGATGCATCAGGAGTTTACGCTCGCGCCGTGGCTCGTGGTTCTGACGATTGGCCTGCTGGTAGGGCGAAATGTGACTATTAACTAACCACATCTCACCGTCACGGATTGTAGCGTAACTATCTCTTAAATTTACTTGTCCGGCTCTTATCGATTTGATTTCGCTGCCGGTCAAGACAATTCCCGCCTCGTAGGTATCTTCAATGAAGTAATCGTGGCGGGCCTTGCGGTTGGTAGCAATTATTTTGGTGGAATTCATTATTGTTATGCAAGACCGCAGAGGTCTCAACAACCTCTGCGGTCTTTTACTGCGCTCCTCCTAAATTTGGAACACGATCGGCGACAATTTTAAACGGTTGGCTCACCGGCTGGCCGATTTACTCAAGAAGTTGATCGCGGCGTCCAGTTGGGGATCAATTTCTTGCTCAATATCTTCAAACGTCATTTCCACTTTTATGTCGGGCGTGATACCTTCCTCATGGAGTTGCCGGCCGGAAGGCGTATGCCATTCTGCAACTGTCACCCGTAGTTGAGATCCATCCGACAGTGTGTGAGGTAGTTGAACAGAACCTTTGCCAAAGGTTTGCTCGCCGATAATATGGCCGCGACCGTAATCTTGGATCGCGCCGGCTACAATTTCGCTGGCGCTGGCACTACCGCCATTGACCAGAACCACTAGCGGTAAATCGGCGGCGACCTGCTGCCCACGCTTCACCTTAAACTCCTTTTCTTCGCCGCCCCGCAACCTTTCAATTACGACGGTTCCTTTTTTTAAGAAAAGTGAACTGACATTTACCGACTCCGACAGTAACCCTCCGGGATTGCTGCGCAGGTCGAAGATAATGGAGGTTGCACCTTGGTCAGACAAGGAGTCGATCGCTTCAGCCACCTTTTCGGAAGCGTCTTTGCTGAATTGGGTAAGTTGAACGTAGCCGATATTGTTTTCTAACAATTCTGATTGAACGACCTCAATTTCTATTTTATCCCGGACGATAGAAACCTCAAGGGGCTCTCGATCACCTTCGCGGAAAATAGTCAGCACTACGGTCGACCCGGCGGGACCACGAATAAGGAGAACCGACTCATAAAGGTTCAAGCCTTCAACTGATTGCCCATCGACTTCAAGTACCATATCACCCGGGCGAAGACCTGCTGCAAAAGCAGGGCGGTCGGGGAAGGGATGAGCAATTATTAAGCGTCCGGCTTCATCCAGACGGATAGATGCACCTATCCCTTCAAAACTACCGTTAATATTTTCGCTGCTAACAGCCGCCCGGACGGGATCGATGAAGGCCGTATGTTGATCGCCGAAGGCGTTGACCATGCCTCGAATTGCGCCATAAACACGCTCGCTATCATCGGGAACCTGACCATAAAACTGTTCATCCAAAAATGACCAGGCTTCCCAAAACGTCGCGATTTCTGAAGGGGTATGAGCAACATTCTTGAAAAGCTGCCCGCCTCCCGATGTGGGCAGGCTCCGGCTGCTTACCGAATTGCGACCTCCCACTCCAGGTGATGAAATCGAAGCAATTGACCCGGCTGTAGACGAATCACCCGATC
>JBFGLD010000262.1:0-7163 GCA_041576335.1 Anaerolineae bacterium
CCGGATTGTTCAAGAGGCCAATCAAATGCTCGAAGTAGAAACTGGCTCGGTCGTCCTGTTAGATGAAGCCCAATCTGAATTATTCTTTGCGATATCTATTTCTGAAGGCAAACGGGTCGACATTTCAACCCGTTTGCAGCCAGATCAAGGGATCGTTGGCTGGGTTATTTCGACCGGACAGCCGGCTTGCGTAAGCGATGTCTCAAAAGATTCGCGCTGGTACGGCGAGGTAGAAACAGGTTTTGCCACCCGCTCCCTGCTCTGTGTTCCGCTTCTGCTAAACGCGCGCGTGATCGGAGCGCTGCAAGCCCTTAATAAGCATAGCCCACACGGCTTCAACACAAGCGATGTTACTCGGTTTTCTGCTTTTGCTGCCTCGGCGAGCATCGCCATCGAAAACGCACGTTTATTCCAAGAAGTGTATCAAGCTGATCAGCTGCGCGCGCTGAATAGAGCCGCGCTGTCATTGAGCAGTACTTTGGAGTTGGAAACGATCTTAAATACGGGGCTGGAACAAGCAGTTAACTTCCTCAAAGCTCCGGCCAGTGCTATCAGCCTGGTCGATGGCCAGGTTGAGCTTCCGCCTATACAGGTTAGCCGGGGATTGCTGTGCCAAGACCCGGCTGAAGCTGAATGTCATAATCGTGAGTTGGATCAGCTAGCGGCACTGATTCTCAATCGGGGTCTTGACGAGGCATTCGTCATAACCGATCTCAAAGATTTTCCCGAATTGGACCTGGCCAACCTGCAAAGTTCGGGCATTCAGGCGGTGGCTATGGCCCCGATCAAGGTTGGTAACAAAATCAGCGGTGCCTTAATCGTAATGGACAATAGGCCTCATTCGTATGCTTCTAATGAGATTGGCTTATTAACCAGCCTGGCCCATATTGTAGGCTTAGCCGCACAAAATGCCATACATTACAATCAGGCCCGAAACCAAACTCTCCGTCTGGCCTACCTCGGCGATATCGGCACTGCTCTGACCAGTACTTTAGACTTGAAGCATGTACTCAAGGTGATAATTGAAGCAGTAAATGCGCTGCTGGAAACTGAGCGAACCTCTGTTTTCCTGATCGATCCCGATACCAACGAACTTGTTTTGCATTATAGCAACGAAGGTAATGCCGATATTCGGCTCCCTGCTCCATGGCAAGGTATTGCCGGCTGGGTGGCAACCCACGACAAACCGGCCCTCGTCAATAATACCCGCAGCGATCCACGACACCTGCGTCAGATTGCGATCGAAACAGGGTATCAAGCCCATTCGATCCTGTGCGTACCGCTTAAGGTAAAAGACCAGGTGATCGGGGTTGTCGAAGTGTTAAACCAAACCAGCAAACAACAGTTCAATCATAACCATCAAATCTTGTTGACAGAACTAACCAGATGGGCAGCGATTGCCATTCATAATGCTCGCTTATTTGACGAACGCCTTCAGGCATACCAGCGTCTGGCCAGCGAACAACAGCGGCGAATTGCTGCCGAAACGCGGGGAGCAATGGCCTCTGTGATTCTGGACATGGCCCATACCATGAATAACGTGGTCGGTGCGATCCGGGTTTGGGCGACGAGTCTGGAAAACGTTAGCTACACGAATCCCGATTTGACCATCGGCGAATTTCAAAAAGAAATGAGCCAAATCCGGCGGAACGCGGAGGAAGCAATTGATTTGATCAGCAAAATGACAGATCCCTTAAAAGAGGCAACGATCGCTCCTACCGATGTTCACATCTGTCTGACCAGGGCAATTAAGAGCTGCTGGTGGCCCGATAATGTTGAACTAAAAAAAGCTTATGGCGATGCCGTACCGCTTGTGAGAGCTAACGCCAAGCGACTGGAGGCTGCTTTCCATAATTTGCTATCTAATGCTATTCAAGCCGTGGCCAAGTCGGGTGGACAAGTTGAGATTTATACCCGGCGCACCGCTGATGGGTGGACCGAGATTAGATTTGCTGACAACGGGGCTGGCATCCCGGCCAATTTGCAGGACCGCATTTTTCATCCGGGTGTTTCAGGTAAAGTTCAAGGGCTAGGGATCGGCCTGTGGTTAGTGCAGACTTTTATTGAGCAGTTTGGTGGACAAATTGGCTTTACCAGCCAACCAGATACGGGAACCGTGTTTGTAGTGACCTTACAATCCGTCGAAGGAGAAACAGTATCTCCCGGCGGTCACCATCCAGCATAAGCACGGAAGGGTAAACCAATGACTCACAAATCTAACATTCTGGTGGTAGAAGATCGCGAGGACTGGCAAGGCATTGTATGTCGGGCAGTCGAAACAGAAGGGGGTATTCCTCACCCGGCCAACTCGTACGAAAGTGCTCTCGCCGCGCTAAATTATCAAAAATTCGATTTGGCGGTTATCGATCCGGTTTTAGATAGAGAAAATCGTTTTAATCGTGATGGGCTCAGCGTCATCCAGAAAATTGGAGAGTTGCAGCCAGAGATACCTATTCTCATCCTAACCGGCTCATTGACGCATGATCTGGCCGCAAGTTTGGAGCGGCTTTGCCCCGGCATGCCGATTCTTTCTAAGGAAAGCTGGAGTCCTGTCCAATTCAGCAGCTTATTGGGTAAGCTGCTTGGAGAGCAGTCAAACATATCGATGGCTAAAGAAAAGCGGACGCGCAAAACGGTTGCTAAGACCTCGATTTTGCCGGCCATCCCGGATACTCAACCAGTCCTGGGGCGGCCAAGAGTACTGCTCGTGGAAAATCGCGAAGATTGGCAAAACATTGTGGCCAACACTTTAAATGAAGCGGGATATTTTTGGCGGATTGCCCGAAATGCTCGTGAGGCCCTTCAGGAAATTGAACAAGAAAATTTTCACCTAATTATTTTGGACTTGAAACTTCAGCAAAATGAACTTCCGCTCCGGTCTAACGAAGGTTGGTTGCTGCTTGACTATTTAGTACAAGAGCGACCAAAAACCAAGGTTGTCATCCTCAGTGGCCGAGCCAGCCCAACCGATGTCGCCGACTTATTGACCCATTATCATGGCACTATCACCGGTTTTATTGAAAAACAAAATTTTAGCTCTCAGGTTATAAAGGAGGCTGTGGCTAAAGCGACGGAAGCGCCAGAGTTACGGATCCAAACCTTCGGTCATTTTCGTTTGTGGCGCAACGGTCAGGCCATCGAAGTGTGGGAACGTCCCCAGGCCGAAACGATTGTGAAATTACTCCTTGTACGTCGTGCGCGCGGGGGGCGGGCCGTGTCTGCGGACGAGCTCATTACACGCTTGTGGCCCGACTCTGACGAAGTGAGCGGACGAAAAAAATTACTGCCGCTTATCAGCGTAGCCCGCCGCACCTTGGAACCGAACATCGAGCCCCGCGACTCAAATTTCATCCTACGTAGTGCTAATGGCTATTTTTTCGACGTTAGTGGAAATGTTTCTTGGGATTTGATGCAGTTCCGCGAGCATCTGTATCACGGTCAGGAACTCATCCGGGCAAAAAAATGGCTTGAGGCTGTTACAGACTTAGAAAAAGGACGAGCCTTCTATCGGGGCGACTTCCTGGCCGAAGATCGGTATGCTGACTGGGCTATGGACCTTAGACGTGAAATTTCCACGGACTTTCGCGATATGTTGACCTATCTGGCAGACGCCCATGCGGCCTTGGGCCGCTATCCCGAAGCCATCAGCGCGTGTGAAGATGCGTTACACAAAGACCCCCTGTTAGAGAGTGTTTACCGCCGCCTGATGCGTTTTCATTATTGTAACGGCGAAAAGGGGCAAGCGCTCAAGGTTTATCGTGATTGTCTCAAGCTTTTTGAGGAACTATTCGGGGAAAGTCCAACCCCGTCCACCAGCCGACTTCATCAGACGATTGCTAATGATGAGCCAATTGACTGTCTGCCAGGTAAATGAAATTTTCATGATCGTCATCATTTTTATACACAGGCAGCGTGAGCTCGACCACAATACCCGGACCTTCACGTCGATTAAAAGAATGACATGTTCCACCCACACTCCATATGATTGACGCGACCGTTGAGAGGCCCAACCCCATGCCGGGCAGCTGTCCTGAGAAATCTTTCTCTGCTTGATAGTATGGGATCCACATTTTTACCAACTGCTCCGGCGACAGCGTTAGTCCATCATCGGCAACTTGAATCCGAATACCGGCGGCAGTACTCGCGATTGTGATTTCGACCTTTGGTGTCTGTTCCGGATGAAACTTCTTAGCATTCACCAGTAGCTCCCAAAAAACTAATTCCATTATTTGGCTGGAAGCGGGCAAATAAATTTCATCTGGGTTGGCCACATTCTCAATCGAGAAATTGATCGACTCTAAGCCCAAATTGGCGTCGATGTCAGCCACAGCCTGTGGAATCTCGGCCAATCGACAGTAACTCAGGCTTAATCTGGCGGCATCAAGCGCTTCCAAATATTTAAATATGCTTGTAATCTCTTCCTCTAACCGCATCGCGCTCTGATCGATGCTTTGCAGCATTGTGTTCTTTTCCGCGTCCGTCAACATGTGCCCATCCTGTCGAAGAATTTGGAGAAAACCAGAGAATATGGTTAACGGCGTCTTGAGCTTGTGGCTTACTTGGGCATGAAAAGACCACTTCAACTTTTGAGCCATAACATTTCCGGTAATATCCCGCAAACGGACAAGATATCTTTCAGTTGACGTATCTGACATTGTTATCAAGTCAACTTGCAGCCAAAAACCTTTTGTCGTCGAAGTCTCAGGCATAACGAGATAACGTGGAGATTCCACCTCCGACGAGTCGGGCCAGCTGGTCCAAGCTGCTTGCGGCTCGCAGTGATATCGTTGTCGACTCAATTCCAAAAAAGATTCGGAGATACCTTCATCAGGATCATCCGTCGAGAGGCCTAAATATAGGCGCGCTTGCCGATTGATATAGAGCATCTCATTATTTTGCCCGAGCATCAGGTACCCATCTTCATCTTGTTCCACGACCCACTTAAACTTGTTACGCTCTATCAATAATTGGCGGTAGCGATTGAGGCGGGTGATAGTTTGAACCCGGGCCTGGAGTTCAACGCTGTCAAAAGGTTTCGTGATGAAGTCGTCGGCTCCAACTTTAATGCCGTGCAAGCGGGACTCACGGTCATCCAAAGCCGTAACCATTATAATAGGCACCTCGGCCAAGCGCGGATCTGCACGCACCTGCTGACATACCTCAAAGCCGGTCATATCCGGCATCATTACGTCCAACAGGATCAGGTCTGGTCTTACTTCGGCTGCTTTGGCCAAGGCTTCTGTGCCATTACTGGCAAAAGCTAATTGGTGACCCTGGACGAGCAATAATCCCTCTAATGTTTCGCGAATGACTTCTTCGTCATCGACAATAAGTATGGTTCCACTGTGTTTCATGTACGTTTCTCCCATCTGTTATGGTTCTCGTTAAGCTGCAACTCGATTGCGTTGGTCAATTCCTTTAAACTAACCGGCTTACTCAAATACTCATTTGCCCCGGCATCGAGGCATCGTTCCCGATCTCCCGCCATAGCCAGGGCCGTAAGCGCAATGATAGGCGTGGTTGATAGTTTGGCGTCGGCCCGGATGCGCCGGGTTGCTTCAAGCCCATTTAGCTCGGGCATTTGAATATCCATCAGAATAATGTCCGGTTTCTCCTCTTTGGCTTGTTTAAGGGCCTCGATCCCGTTTCGGGCGGTCACGATCCGATACCCGTGTTCAATAAGATAATCGGCCAATAATTTGGAAACATTATCTTCATCCTCTGCCAAAAGTACTAAGGGCGGTTGGGCAGAGCCAGCATGGCTCGTCGGGCCGGGCTTGGAGTCAGCTACGACCGAACCAGGGCAATGCGTGGCTCGAAACGATATCCGGTTCAAAGCCTGGCTTAACTGCTGTTGAGAAATCGGTTTTACTAGATGATCGGCTGCCCCCAACGCAGTGCCGCGCATTGGTTCGTCAATTACCGAAACAATCAAAACCGGAATAGGTTGGGTCCGCGGATCGGATTTGAGCTGGGCCAACACATCCCAGCCCGACGAAGCGGGCAGGATAATGTCGAGGATGATAATGTCCGGTTCATTTTCCACCGCCATGGCGACCACTCTGTCCCCATGCGGATGTACGACAGCCTTCACATCAAGCTCCCTCAAGTACCGAACCAGTTGATCGGCAGAGGTGGGTGAGTCTTCGATAATTAATGCCCGCTCAAAAATCAAGTTATCCGGCTTGGCCGGCGCGGCTGACCCCGCGTCTGTAAACGGTCGATTTGTTTCCGCCTCACCGCGCCACGGCAGTGATATCGAAAAGCGGCTGCCCTGACCCACTTCACTGTCAAGTGAAATGCTGCCGTGGTGCATCTTCACCATCCGATAAACTAAGGCCAAGCCCAGCCCCGTACCGGCATATTGCCGCGACAATCTACTGTCTAATTGAACAAACGGTTGAAATAGGCAACTCTGATCTTCGGGCGAGACCCCAATACCTGTATCCCAAACGGTAAGGAGGACGACCTCATTGACCGGATCGCCCACAACATCAAGCCCAATTTCCCCACCAGCTGGCGTAAATTTAACCGCGTTGCTCAACAAATTTACCACGATTTGCTTCAAGCGACGCTCATCGGCTTGAATAAATTTTACTTTATCGTCATAGGTCGAAATAATCTTAAGCCGCTTTTTTTGAGCCGCCTGCTTGACAAATTGTAAACTTGCCTGGCAAATTCTTTCAACAGATACGGGGCCAATCCGCAGCTCAAATTTGCCGGCCTCAATTTTGGAGAGGTCTAAGATGTCGTTAATCAATGCAAGCAGATGTCGTCCGCTCGCCTCAATACTGTTGATCGACTTTAGCTGCTTATCGCTGAGAGGGCCATAGACCTTTTCTCTTATGACTTCTGACAAACCCAGGATAGCGGTCAAAGGTGTCCGCAGTTCGTGGCTCATACTGGCCAGAAATTCATCTTTGAGACGAGCAGCACGAGCAAGTTCGGTGTTGGCCCGCCTCAAATCTGCCGTCCGTTCGGCAACTCGACGGGCTAACAGTGCTCTTTCTTCTTCCAGGGCAGCCTCAGCCCGTTTTCGTTCGGCCAGCTCTTGCTGGGCCCGCTCGAACAGCCGGGCGTTTTCTATCGCAGTTGCCGCTGGAGCTGCCAATGAGGTCAGCAGCTCTAAATCTCTTTCAGTGAAGGTACCCTCCTCTTTGTTC
>JBFGLD010000263.1:0-7161 GCA_041576335.1 Anaerolineae bacterium
AGGTGCTGCCTGGTCAAGCAAGGAAGGTATGCAAAGTTGAGAAAAACAACGCGACCAGGAAAAATGCGGAAGCTCCTGCCGCGACCTCGTCCTGAACGAAATATTAGTTCGGATCAAACCCATTTCTCCTAACCGGGGCAGGTTGTTGTGAAAAACGATTTGCGGCAACCGCTAGATATGCTACAATTTCAGCTAAGCCTGCCTCATAGCCTCTATGCGAACACGAAGGCGTCTACCGGTCAAGCGGGCGATTTTGGAGTAAACGTGGATTTTTGATGGCAAAGGATTTGCGAACGTGAAACAGGCTGCCCTATGGAGTCTGGCTATTCTTATCATTCTGTTGCTTTATCTGGCGGCAACCATCCTGTTTTCTATTCTGTTTCAAGAGGTCTCGAAGCGCCAGCAGGTGCCGACACGTACCCCGGCTCCTACCTTTACCGTGACGCCCGTGCCGCAGCCGGTCGCGATCGTTCCTACGGCTGAACCGGCTCCGGCCACCCCTACCGCTACGCCTCAGCCAACGGCGACCGCAACGGTTGTGTCCGTGGCGACCGCGACTCCTTCCGCTACGCCCACGCCTATACGGCCGGGTGTGGTAGCGGCTATTACGGTGAATGTTCGGGCCGGACCGGGTACGAATTATCCGGTAATTGATGCTTTACCGCCGCATGTCCCGCTTCAGGTTATCGGGCGCAACGATGCGAGCACCTGGTGGCAGGTGCAAAGCCCAGATGGTCGCGTCGGCTGGGTAGCCGGCTCGGTCGTCGAAGCGAGCAATGTCGGGGCAATTGGGGTGGCACCGGCCCCACCTCCACCGGCCCCTACCTCGACTCCTACGGCAGATGTGCCCCCTACACCTCAATATCAGTATGTGCCAACGGGCTGGTTTGCCGATACCAACTACGGGCTGACTCGTTTTTTGGGCACTATTACCGATGCCAACGGTAATCCGGTGAATGGGGTGCGGGTCGAAGCCCAATGCGGCAGCTTCCGGATCATTTCGAACCCGTCAGGGCCGGTCGGCGCGGGATATTTCAATGAAAGTGCGGATTGGCCCCCTGGCTTTTATGATATTACCCTTGATACCAGGCCCATTCCATGCAAATGGTTTCTAACGGTTGTGACCTCCGAGGATGGCCAAACCGCCACGGCCAGGCTGTCGCAGGCCATTGAAGTAGAAACAACCGTTGATCAATCGATTGTGACGGCTAACTGGCGCAAGAACTGGTAATGGTTTAGGAATACGAAGAGCCCTCCATAATGAAGGGCTCCTGGAGAGGCATTGGGTCTCAAACGTACAATCTTTTGTGGGCGGCGGGTTCTCAGCTGAACCCTCGGCACAACCCAACTTTTATTCTATGGTGTTGGCCCTGCTCTCATCATCCGCCTATAGTATAGCGCGAAAGTGCTTCAAATACACTAGTCACCCAGAGGGTTTGCAGCCTGGTCGGTTGACCAGGTCAATCCCTGGACATCTGACCAGGTCGTGGCAACAAAGCCTCCTTCAAGTCGCGAAAAATGCCCGCCCGATTGCCCGGGCAGGTTGACCTCAATTACAATGAAGGGCGGCAGGTTCGGTTACGACTTTGAATGAATTGTTTTAGCTTTTTTTGAGGAGTATCCGCTTTGAACGCAAAAAATTTTGGCTCACACAATGTAGACGACCTGCGTATTTTTTCCGGCAGCGCCAATCAAGCTTTGGCTCAGGCAGTGGCCCAACATTTAGGTATCAACCTGTCGCCGGTGACGGTCACGCACCTATCCGATAGCGAAATTCACGTCCAGGTCGATGAGTTGGTCCGGCACCAAGATGTTTTTGTTATACAGCCGTGCGCTGCCCCGGTCAACGATAATCTTGTTGAACTGCTGCTTTTGCTTGACGCCTTTCGTCGGGCTTCCGCTCGCTGCACAAATGTGGTTATGCCCTACTTTCCGTATGCTCGCCAGGATCGAATGGCGCGTGGACGTGAATCCATCAGTGCTAAAGTGGTCGCTCGAGCACTGGAGATGGCGGGTGCGAGCCGGATCATCTATGTGGATATTCACGCACTGCAAATCCAGGGTTTTTTTGACATCCCGGTTGACCCGTTGACAGCCATGCCGGTCTTAGCCGAATATTTTCAAAAGGACTCTCGCTTTCCCCCCGATCAAACTGTAATTGTGTCACCCGACGTGGGCCGGGCGCGCCTGGCCGGAAAATATGCCGAGCAACTCGGACTGCCCCTGGTAATAATGCATAAGCGGCGGGTCGGCTTTAGTGAGACGAAAACTGCCACCGTCGTGGGTGATGTTGCGGGCAAACAGGCTATTCTAATTGATGACATGATCGCCGGCGGCAGTGTCCTCGACCAGATCCCGGCGCTGCTCGAAGCGGGGGCCAATCCGCCGGTCTACCTGTCGATTACCCACCCAATCCTGCTGCAATCAGCCCTGAAACGGCTGGAAAGGGCAGAGATTGCTGAATTGGTGACCACGGATACTATTTACCTGCCTCCAGAAAAAGAACATCCTAAGATTAAGATTCAGTCGATTGCACCTTTATTGGCCGATGTTATTTTTCGTATTCATTGTGGCAAATCGGTTGGTCCTTTGCTGCGGCTGCTTTGAGTAGTGCCAGAGAGCTGCAGGTGCCTCAGTGTGTCGCGTTCTTGGAAGAAAAATCGACAAAAATTTATTCGGACAATTCAAAAACCTTGTTTTTGTAATCGAAAATTGTAGAGTCACCTTTTTGCGGCCACTATTTCTTGACGAGGTGATTACCAAAAATAGGAGCGAGGAGATAACAGATGTCGGAGAACAGAGGGTTTCATACGACGACGACCGCCGAATTTCGTGAGATCGCGGCTGCAGCTAAAGCAGCGGGGCGCTTGCCCGAACTCATCAAAGCCATCGAAGAACGTTTAGAGCGGTATCGGGCTACGCTGGAGCTTTATGAGTCAACCCGCGATTTTCAACATATCCATACAGCAAAGAAGTCGATCGCAAATCTCGAAAGCAAATTAGAGTTGGCTAGAAAGCTGGAAAGCAAAAAAGACAAGCAATGAACAAAGCCTTTTATTGCCTGCGATTACGTATAATAGGGCTGCTGGTCTGTATTTTGTTTGTTTTTGCGGCGAGTCTTACTTACGCCGACGCACCGCTCGGGCAGCCTTACACCTTCCAGGTGGATGACACACTCGGTAAACTGGCCGAAAAATTTTTGATGGATGTGTCGGCCTGGCCGGCAATCCTGGTGGCAACAAACGCTAAAGCTGACGAAAGTAGCCAATTTCGAAAAATATTTCATCCGCGCCAACTCCAAGCCGGTCAACTGCTGTGGATACCGGCCTCGAATAACCTTCCGGTTTTAATGGCAAGCCTTGAGGCGCGTCCCCAACTGCAGCCGCTGACCAAAGATATCTTGGCTGAATTTGAAGATCATATTGAAACTACCAGGGTGCGATATGGCATTCCAGGGGCAGCAGTGGTTTTGGTCCGCGGAAATGAGATTGTGTTTGCCAACGGGTTTGGGGTGCGCCAGGTTGGGCAGAGCGACCTGGTCACCCCGGAGACGATTTTTCCAATCGGCTCGACAACTAAGGCCCTGAATGCGATGATGATCGCTCGCTTGGTGGATCAGGGACGTCTTAATTGGGATCAGCCGGTACTCGATATTTGGCCTGATTTTGCCCTATCTGACCTGGCCCAAACCGGGCGGCTGCGCATGCGAGATTTATTGAATATGGGTAGCGGCCTTCCGCGCCGTGATTTGGTTTGGAGCGGGGCAGCATTGACTCCGGAGGAACTGATGGGGTCGCTGGTTGATTTGCCAATTTATGCGGAAATCGGCGATCACTACTATTACAATAATCAACTGGTCGCCACCGCCGGCTACGTGGCGGCAATGGCCGCGGGAGGCCGGTATGGCCAGCTCGGCCAAGACTACGCCGATCAATTACAGGCCCAGGTTTTCGACCCCATCGGCATGGGTAGCGCTACAACCTCGCTTGAGGTCATGCAAGCCGCCTCGAACCGGGCTGTCCCTCACGATTTGAACCTCTTTGGCCAGGTAGTGCCCACCCATTATCACGAAGATTTGAGCATTATGCCTGCCGGCGGAGTTTACGCCAATGCGCTTGATCTGGCCAAGTTTCTGGTCGTCCAACTCGATGAGGGCGTAACGGCTGAAGGGCAGCGAATCGTATCGGCCAGGAATTTGCGCGAAACGCAGCGCCCCCAAACCAAAATTACCCCTACCTTAAGTTACGGCATGGGCTGGTTTGTGGAAGATTTTCGAGGCGTCGACGTCATCTGGCACGATGGCGATGTCCTGGGAACCAAAGCTCTAATCGCGATTATTCCCGAAGCCGACGTGGGCCTGGTTGTGCTGAGTAACCGCATTATCTCGCTTACTTTCAACTCCGGTGTTCTCTATCGCCTGGTAGAACTGATGTATGACCTGTCGCCCAAAGCTGAACAGGTCTATGATGACATCTGGAACAATTTCCAAGTAAATTCGGCTTATCTTATCACCTCAGGGATTTCCGCAACGGTTGATCCGGCTGAGGTCGCCAATTATGTCGGGGCTTACGAGGACGGCTGGCGTGTGGAATTGCGAGGCAATAGGCTGTACGCCGTGCGGGGACCTTACGAGTGGCATTTGCTGCGGGCTGAGGAGGGTCACTTTGTGGTCAACAACGGTTACGGAATCGGCATGACGCTGTACCTTGAAGAAGATCCTACATCGGGTGCGGCAGCTATGAAATTTACGCTGTCAACCGGCGAGCCAGGCTTCTTTAGAAAGCTGGAAGAAAATTAGAGCCAGATTTACCGATCGGGTTACCCCACGACTGCCGCTCTGGCTGCGCGAATGTACTCTTCAGGTGTGCGGATCGGAATAACACAGCCGGGACCGACCATAAATCGACGCCCCCCGGTTTGGGCGATAGCCTCTCTAATTTCTGTCCGAATCGTCTCGACCGGGCCGCGCAGCAGCGTATCCTGTTCGTTAATCCCCCCCACCAGGAGGCCGGCAAATTGCTGGCGTGCTTGGCTCAGACTGGGCCGGGTCACCCGGTCGTGCCAGTTTAGTGCTTCTACCGGGTAGCTCGCGACCAAATCGAACATAATGTCTTCGCCGTGGGCGTGGACCACATTAAATTCGGTTTCGGCCCGGACAGCGTCGAGCACGATTAGATCAAAATATTGGCCAAACTCGCGATATTCAGATTCACTGAGCAGGCGATAGCTGGCACATTGGCTGGCAAAAAACATGCCGTGTGCTCCTGCTCGCACCGACTCCCGGACGAATCGAACCGTGGTCGCGGCGATGATCTGTAATCCTTGCTTAAAGAGTGTAGGCTGGAGTCGCAGGTCTGCAAAAACGCGATCTCCGGCCAATTTACGAGCGGTTGTTAACGGGCTAAAGATCGTCTGCAGAATGGGTACCTTATTTTTCAGAGCCGCGGCGGTCAGCCTCAGCGCCTCAATCTGGTTACCCAAATACCCACGCGTTACATCAAGTTGTTCCAATTTTGGCCACTGCTCGACAGCGGTAAGGCCGAACCGGGTGACGGTTCGGGTACCATTCGCGGCAGGGGTGTATATCGTTTCAGCACCCCAATCTTCAATAGCGTAGGTGCCGGTTGGCATGAACTTGACCAGATCAAAATCGTATCCGGCTTGCCAACGGATAGTTGCGGCGGCCAAGCCCTGAGGCGTTTCGTCTTGTACCGGCCAGTGCCGCCAGAGGCTAATAGGCACGCGATCGACCTCGTCGCCCTTGAGGGCGGCTTGAATTCGCTCCCAATGGGTCATATCTGATGCCATTGATCTAATGTTCCTCCTCGGATGAAGTTTGGTGCGTTATTCCTGCGTTTCGAGCGAAAGCAAGGCGCCTGCCGTTATTTGCGGCGCGGTGCGTGATAGCGCTGTGTGCTGTAAAATCGCGGCCCGTATCAGTGGCCGGCAATGGCGGCTGCACCAAGCCGGTTCACACATTGCCAGCAGCCTCAATTTTGAACGTGCTCATTCCCCAGACTTGTACCCACTCGACCGGCCGCTTTTATCCAGGGATGATCTAACGGAACGGTTTTACGGTTACCCACAACCTCTTCCAACGGGACGGGTTCGGCTCCCTCACCCCGGGCGGCGACCATTACCCCGTAAACGCCGTCCCGGATTAAGGCAGCGCAGGCTGTGCCCAAGCGGGTGGCGAGCAGGCGGTCTGCGGCCGACGGCGTACCGCCGCGTTGAAAGTGTCCCAAAATTGTTACACGTGCTTCTAAGCCGGTTAGCTCTTCTAATTGCTTTGACAGGCGCAGGGTATTTCCGACGTGCTGGGCCTCCAACTTGGCCAACTCTTCCTTGGCCTTTTGCTTCTCGGCTTTGTTTTTAGCTTTTTGCTTCTTTTCTTTGGCTGTCTTTAGCGCCGGAGCATATTCTTTCGAAACAGCCCCTTCCGCCACAGCAACGATACTAAAGCCCTTGCCGGCACGTCTGCGGTCGCGGACCGCGTCGGCCACTTTTTCGATATCGTAGGGGATTTCGGGGATGAGAATTACATCAGCTCCGCCGGCGACCCCGGAGCCGAGAGCTAACCAACCGGCATTGTGCCCCATTATTTCGACAACGATAATCCGGTGATGGCTGTGAGCCGTGCTGTGCAGGCGGTCAATGGCCTCGGTAGCAATACCCATGGCCGTATCGAAACCAAAGGTCACGTCGGTCTTGGCAACATCATTATCGATGGTTTTGGGTAAGGTGATGATATTCAAGCCTTTCTTCATCAAGCGAAACGCATTCTTATGGGTACCACCCCCGCCCAGGCAAACCAGTACATCAAGATGATGTTTGCGGTAGTTGTCAACAATGACGTCGGTCATATCCAACAATTTGCCTCCAATTGGCATGCGATGAGGCTTATCTCGGCTGGTTCCTAATATCGTGCCGCCTCGTGTTAGAATACCGGATAACTCCGTTTCATCCAACCGGATCGTGCGGTTTTCCATCAAACCGCGAAATCCATCCCGAAAGCCAATAACTTGCATGTCAAAGTGCCCCTGGGCGGCTTTACCGATGCCTCGAATGGCAGCATTTAACCCCGGGCTATCACCGCCAGCTGTTAAGATACCGATGTATTTGGCCATCATGTTTCTCCTATGTACAGTAAAGGTTTGGTGA
>JBFGLD010000264.1:0-7154 GCA_041576335.1 Anaerolineae bacterium
GGTACCGGGCGTAGTGAGTACGGAAGGGCTTAGCTTTTACACCACCCGCATGGTGCAACCCGACGGCACCAACAGCGCCAACATCATCATGTTTGCCCCTAAACCCGATACCAAAGTTATTAACCCCCTGCTGCTTGAAGGCCGCTGGCTGCAACCGGGTGATGAAAATGCCGTTGTGTTGGATACCCTGGCCCTACGAGACGACCCGAACATAAAGATTGGCGGCGAGATTATTCTCAAAATAAAAGGCAAAGAGCGCCCCTTTCAGGTGGTTGGCCTGGCCCAGAGCGCCAACGTTACCCCCATGGCCTTTATCAGCTACGAGACGCTTTCGGGGATGTTAGGCAAAACCGGCCAGGCAGACTACGTTATGGTCATTACCGAAGAACACGATGGCGCCTATCAAACCGAAATGAGCCACATCATCGAAGATCATCTCAGCAAGGCCGGCTTTCGGGTAGCCTTGGTGGCCCCGGCTGAACTGGACAAGCAGAACATCGAAGGTGTCTTCTATATCGTATCGGCTTTACTGGTGATTGTAGCCATTGTGCTGGCCGCCGTGGGTGGCCTGGGCCTGATGGGCACCATGAGCATCAATGTACTGGAGCGTACCCGTGAGATTGGAGTGATGCGGGCCGTGGGCGCGGCTACCAGGACCATTCTTCGAATCATCCTGTTTGAAGGCATCTTTATCGGCGCTATGAGCTGGCTGGTAGGCACGCTCATTGCCCTGCCCTTAAGCAAGTTGATTAGTGATGTGGTGGGCCAACTCTTATTCAGTACCCCCCTTGATTACGCCTTCTCTACCGGCGGTACGCTTCTTTGGCTAATCATGGTCATGGTTCTGGGGGCTATTGCCAGTTTGCTGCCGGCCCTTAACGCCGCCCGGCTAACCGTACGGGAGGTGTTGGCTTATGAGTAGGCTTCTTCTTCTCGTCCTAACCCTCATGGTGGATGTAGCCAATCCGGTTCACGGGTATTCTAAAGATATAACAAGTTCTTGATAGAGAATTGGCGGTTAAAAATGACAAATTTCATTAAGTTAGCATGGCGCAATATGTGGCGCAACTGGCGACGCACTGCTATTGCCCTGATAGCGATTGTACTGGGACTGATTTTACTGCTCCTTTTTGACGGTATGATCACCGGCTCTGATCAGGCCATTTTTGGCAACGCGGTCCGCTTGTATGGGGGCAATATCCAGATTCATGCGCCCGGCTATCGGGCCAAAGCTAGCCAGCTCCCAATGTATCCCCTGGATAACGCCGATGCGGTGGCGCAAGCGGCACGCGCTCAACCACAAGTGGTGGCTGCCGCCAAACGGATCAACACCGGCGGGTTCATCACCAGCGATGAAGGCTCTTTCCCGGTCAGTATCACCGGCCTTGAGCCGTCAGTTGAAATGCCCGTCAGTATTCAGGCGGAAAATATCAACCAGGGCCGTTTTCTGTTAGATGACGAAGGCGATGCCATTGTTATCGGGCAGGGCCTGGCCGACCTGCTGAAGGTGAATGTTAATGATCGGGTGAACCTGACTGGCCGTAGCAAACGGGGACAGATGCGCCAGCGCACGATGACCATCGTGGGTATTTACGACCTGGGCATGCGAGAAGCGGAAGAGGGGGCGGTCTTTATGAGCTTGCCGGAAGCGCAAACGTTGTACAACCTGCGCCGGCAGGCCACCGAAGTGGCTCTCACCCTGCAAGATGTGGGGCAAGAAAAGGCCGTGCTAAACAGTTTGCAGGCCACGCTGCCCGGCGCCGAAGTTGACTCCTGGCAAACGCTCAAACCGGAGATACGGGAAACCATGGATACCAAACAGGTCTTTACCACTGTTATGGGGCTGATAATAATACTCAACGCCAGCATTGGCATCCTCAATTTGATGATGATGGCGACGTTTGAACGCACCCGCGAGATGGGCGTACTGGCCGCACTGGGCATGAAGGGCCGCCAGATTATGGGCCTGTTTTTACTGGAAGGGGCGTTGATTGGGGTGGTGGGCGCAGTCATCGGTTGTGTCCTGGGCAGCTTGCTGCTGGGTTGGATAGGGCAAGTGGGGATTGACTATTCCTTTGCCTCAGGCATGGGCGAAATGACCGCCTTGATGGGCGACCGGCTTTATCCCAGCGTTACTCCGGCGGGCATTATCAGCCGGGGGGTGGTTGTGGCTATCATTGCCACGCTGGCCTCGCTCTATCCGGCCTGGCAAGCCTCGCGTAAAGAACCGGCCGAGGCGCTGCATCATGTTTGAGCCGGCAAAGCCTCCGGCGCTTTGGATATGCCGGGGGCTTATCCAACTAGGAGACCAAAAAAATGGCGTCTGGTAAATTATGGACAATTGCTTATCGAGATTTGTTACGCAACCGGCGGCGTTCGATTTTCACCCTGCTGGCCGTGGCGCTGGGCCTGGCCCTATTGATGGTGATTAACGGCTTGATTGCCGGGATGATGGAAGATGCGCTGCAAAACAACATCCGTCTGAGAACGGGCCACGTGCAACTTCGCGCCCCCTCTTATCAGGAAAGGAAAGTGAGCTTGCAATGGCAAGATTTGCTTGACAACCCCGACGGTCTGGCCACGCGCATCAACAGTATGAGCGAGGTAAAAGCCGCGGCCCCGGTGTTGTGGGTCGGCAGCAGCCTCAGCACCGGCGCCGAATCGGTGGGCGTGCGAATTTTTGGAATTGACCCCGCCTCCCAACTCTATAACCCCATTCGGGAGTCGCGGGTGAGCGGCGAATTTCTGACGCCGGATGATCGGAATGGCATCATGATCGGCCAACGCCTGGCCGACAGTCTGGGAGTGGGAGTCGGCGATAGGGTAAACCTGGCCCTGGTCAACGCCGACGGCAAAGCGGATGAAGCGAACTTCACCATTCGCAGCCTGTTTTCCACCGGCATTGCCAGCTATGATGAAAGCGCGGCCTTTATGCCCCTGCAAAAGGCGCAAGCCTTTGCCCGCACCGGCGAACGCGCCAGCGCCGTTGTCGTGTTGCTGAACCGGCAGGATGACACCGACAAAGTAGCTGCGGCCATCCAAAGTCCGGGCGCGGCCACGCTCACTTGGCGAGAATCAAATCAGCTTTTTCTGCAAACGATTGAAACCGCGCTGAGCTTTTATGTAATCCTGGACGGTATCGTCATGCTGATTGTGGCCGTCATCATTGCCAACACCCTGCTAATGGCCGTTTTTGAGCGTATCCGCGAAATTGGCATTTTGGCCGCGCTGGGCATGAGAGGCCGGCAAATTATGCTGATGTTTTTATTTGAGGCCTTTATTTTGGGGCTGGCGGGTGTTGTCGTGGGGTTTGCTTTCGGTTCGGTTGGAGTGGCCTACCTGTCCAACGTAGGCATCCCGCTGGGAGAAGCGGCCTCTGCAGCGGGTAGTACCTTTGCTTTGGGGTCAACCATGTACGCCCATTTTGTGCCCGGTACATTTATGTGGCTGTCGGTCTGGACGCTGGTTTTTGTTTTGCTGGCATCTCTCTACCCGGCTCGATTCGCAGCCCGGCAGGAACCGGTTGACGCGTTGAAGGCATTTTAAACTCTCCCTAACGGTCTTGAAGGCCGTTAGACTCTGGAGTTTTTGGAAAACAAGGAGCTATCTCATGGCAGTAATCCAACTGGAAAATGTAACCAAAATCTATACCGTTGGTGAAGTGGAAACCCGCGCTTTGGACGCCGTCAGTTTAAATATTGAAGACGGCGAATTTACCGCCTTGGTCGGCCCGTCGGGCTCGGGCAAAACCACTATGCTGCAACTGATGGGCTGCCTGGACAAACCCAACCACGGCTCGGTAAAAATCAATGGGCGTGACGTGACCCGCTTCAAACCTAACCAGCGGGCCGACCTGCGGCGGGAGATGATCGGCTTTATCTTTCAATTCTTTGCACTGGTGCCGGTTCTCACCGCTTATGAAAATGTGGAACTACCGCTGCTGTTGAACGATGTTCCGACTGCGGAACGACAGGAGCGGGTGCTGGAGATGCTGGAAGCGGTGGGGCTGGCCGACCGGGCCGACCACCGGCCTGACCAGTTGAGCGGCGGGGAACAGCAGCGGGTGGCCATTGCCCGCGCTCTGGGGCCGCGCCCGTCGATGGTACTGGCCGACGAACCAACGGCCAACCTGGACACGGCCAACGGCACCCAGGTTATGGAAATTATGCAGCGCCTCAACGAACAGACGGGTACGGCCTTTATCTTTGCTACCCACGATCCGCGCGTCATGGCCTTTGCCCGGCGGGTGGTCAAAATGCAAGATGGACGCGTGGTAGACAACGGTTCGGGAAACCATAGCTGAATCTGAAAAAAATATTTCGCAAAAAGTAAAAACCCCGCTAACAATTCGTTAACGGCTGACATCTTGAAACCAACCACTGCCAGATTTTATATAGTTTATGTACAGTTAAAACCAATGTACGCCCTAACACCCTATCGTTGTACGGGATGGCCGAGATGGCCGGGGCTATCTTGTTCATAGTCAGCCTTGTGCTGGAATACAGCCTGGGACTGTTTCCCCCCGACGGCAGCAGGCCTCTTTATGTGAACCAAATTTTGGCGCTGGCGCCCTGGTCGTCTGCACCGCGTAGAACCAGAGCCAAACTTTACAAGCGACTAAAGCCCGATCACATTAGCATTGCAGGTCGAATCGTGGCATAATTTTTGTTGGATAAAGAAATGTTAACGACACGAAGTCTAATTGCAGCTGTACCTCCCTCCTTCATTTTCTATATGCTAATGAGCATTTCCTTGACCGGCTGTACGGCAGTGGCCACAGTGGATCCGGACACGTCCCCTCTGACGTCCGGTTCATCTTCAGAAGAGCGCAACTCGGTAACCGTCTGCCCTGTTACTGAACCTGTGTGGGCCAAACCGCCGGACGATCCCGCTGTCGACGGTTCACCTGAGTTTGGGTACTATTTTGTGAATCAAGATCGCTCGATTTATGCGTCCGCGTGGTGGACCGGAGAGGAAGAAGATCACTTGCGTGTGAGTGAAGAAGGCATCAAAGTGGGCTGGTTTCGGCCAACGGGGGCTGTTTTAGAAATCACAGGTCATCGGTTAGATGGACAGTCTCCCCCTGTTGAGGCTCACGTTCCCTGCTGTTATCCAACTCGATTTCAGGCCACAGGTCTGATATTTCCCACCGAGGGGTGCTGGGAAGTCAACGCACAGGCAGCAGGTAGTGCGCTTTCGTTTGTTGTCATAGTCAAGCCTTGATCTAGAACATATAATAACCGCTAATACATCTTGACCGGTGTTTTGATAGGGATTGGCATACTACACAAGTGTATAGATGCTCAACGCCCGCTGTAGCCGACCCACCTGGCGGCGGATGGTTCGTTGACGACACTTGGTAACGGGATTTGTCTGAAGCAGTTCCGCCACAACTCCGCCCAACGGCAAACTGATAATGTGAGAATAAAAACTTAACAGAATAGTCGTCTGGATTGAGCCTGCGACGAGCCCCGGTAGTTGTGGGTTATTTCTCAATGTTGACTTTGACTTTGACGATAAATATAATAACCTCTAACAATCTGAATAATGAAAATGTGTGAATTTTGGTAACCAGTATCGTGGGGTCACATTCACTCGCTGCCGGGACAACACCGTGGCAATCGCCGGAAGCCGCTGACAGCAAGTTAGCGGCTTTTCCGTATTTTACTAGAGGGAATTCTGCTTCGCCACTATGATTGCTGCTGATTAAGGGTTAGGCGGCGGTCATGAGTTCATCTGAAAGAAGAGGAGCTGAAATGTACATTCTGCGGATCGAACACCCAGTTCCCGACTTCGACGGCTGGAAAAAGGTCTTCGACAGTGATCCTGTCGGCCGGAAGAAGTCGGGCGTGCGTCGCTACCGGGTCTTACGACCGATCGACGACGCAGACTACATCATGATTGACCTTGAGTTTGATACCGCAAGCCAGGCCGAGGCCTTGCTCGCCGCACTGCGCGTCCTGTGGGGTCGCGTTGAGGGCACGATTATGATGAACCCTCAGGCGCGGATCGTCGAGACAGTGGAAACCGGAGTGTACTGAGTCCAAAGTTCGTTCTATAGGGCACGAGGGCAAACCACGTCTTTTCTACACGAGTCTCAGGTCACCGCTTGAGTTGCAGCCATGCCAAGGCTTGAGCAGCAGCTGCTTGATACGTCGCTGAAAGCGGACCCGTGTTGCTTGCCGCTGAACTTCTAATGGTGAGACCTGGAATGCTGGCAAAAGGTGGCCTCCATTATCCCTGCCATTCATACGTCTCTAAATCGTTTCTGGTCATGTGTCGCCTTTTGCACGTGGCAAAGCATAAAAAGCGTCATCACCAGGAGAAACAATGAAACGTCATCACCGCAAATTTTCAGTATTGACAACATTAAGCCTCATATGCCAAATGGTGTTACTGCTTCATTTTGGAACAGCTACTGTGGCGGCACAACTAGCCCAACCTGCCCCGGTTGGGCTGTACCGCGGGATCACTACAGCCGTCCAATTCGACATATCCCTTCCGCTGGGCGAAATCACGCCGCTAGAAGTTGTTCCCGGCGTCGACTCTGAAATACAGGGCCATTTCGATCCATTGACGATTCCGCTGAACCGGACGACCACGGATGACGACCCGATTGTTCAAAGCAGGGTCGGGGTGCTGGCTATACCTGCGCCGGGTGTCAATTTTAACGGCCCGTCTAATCTTGCTAATGTATCGCCGCCCAGCCCCAGTGGGGAGGTCGGTCTCAACCATTACGTCGTAATGAGTAACTTGTACTTTGCCGTTTACGGTAAAACAGGCACATTGCTGTATGGGCCGGCCGCCAATAACACGCTGTGGGCAGGCTTCGGTGGTGATTGCGAGACCAATAACGCCGGCTCTCCCATTGTCCTGTATGATCAGTTTGCCGATCGCTGGATTTTGACCCAAAATACCATTAGTGGTCCCACTTATTACAACTGTGTGGCTATGTCGACCAGCGGTAACCCGTTGGGGGCATACTATCGCTATGCATTCAGCACCGGAACGAATTTTCCAGATGTGCCGAAATATGGTGTATGGCCGGATGCGTATTACGTCAGCACGCGCGAGTTCGCCGGTAGTACCTTCGCCGGTATCGGCGCGTACGCCATTAACCGGTCCCAACTGCTGGCGGGGAATCCAGCCCCCCA
>JBFGLD010000265.1:0-7152 GCA_041576335.1 Anaerolineae bacterium
CAACTCGGTCCGCAGCGCTTTGTGGGGCCGGACAATGGCGTGTTTACGATGGCCTACGAGCGGGCAGAGCGGGAGGATTGGCCGGTTAAGATTGTTCATGTTAACCGACCAGAGTATTGGCTGGCAAACGTCAGTGATATTTTTCATGGGCGTGACATTTTTGCTCCCGTAGCCGCCCATTGGGCGGCCGGTGTGCCGCTCGACAAAATGGGAACGGCTGTTCAAGACCCCGTTCGTATCTCCTTGCCGCGTCCCCAGCCGACCGAGCATGGATGGCGCGGGCAGGTAGTGTATATTGACCACTTTGGCAACGTCGCCACTAACCTTCATCGCCGAGATATAGCCGAATTGGGTGACGTCAGTGTCACCCTGCGCGGCCTGACCATCGAGGGCATGGTCCGCACGTTTGGCGAACGTCCGCCAGGTGACCTAATTTCCTTGTACAGCAGCAACGATTATCTGATCGTTTCCGTAGTGAATGGTAACGCTGCCGCCAGGATTAAGGCCCAGATTGGAGACGGTGTGGAGGTTAGGCCGCGCTAATTATTTTGAGTCGTAATTTTTTGGTTTTTTTGAAAATTTATGACCACGTTTCGAAACTTTCACTTTAGCCCGGGGTTTTAGCTTGTAGCGGAGTAGGCATCGACCTAAAACGGTTTAACCGACCGCTAAATTCAAGGCGACCAAGGGGCAGGTTAAGTATGCCTAACGCTTTAACATTGAGCGTTCAGAATTTGTATTACCGTTATCCGCTCGGCTCGGGAGAAGCCGTGCGGAACATTTCCTTTCAGGCCGAGGCTGGCGAAGTCGTTTTGATCGCCGGGGCGAGTGGCTCTGGCAAAACGACCCTGATGCGTTGTCTCAACGGCCTGATTCCCCACAGTTACAAAGGCGGTCAATTAGCCGGACAAATACGGCTATTTGGCAAAGACCCGTCAACGCTCACGCTGCCCGAAATCTCCCAAATGGTGGGTACTGTCCTGCAAAACCCCGAGAAACAAATTGTGGGTAGCTATGTGGCCAATGAAATCGCTTTCGGGCTCGAAAATATGGGGGTGCCGCGCCCGGAGATGAATCAACGCATCCATAATATCCTCAACCACCTGGACATTCTAAACTTACATAAGCGGGAGTCCTTCCAGCTGTCCGGAGGCGAGAAACAAAAGGTTGCTATTGCCGGTATTCTGGTTCTGGAACCCTCGATCCTTCTCCTGGACGAACCTTTAGCTAACCTCGACCCATTTAGCATGCAAGAAACCATCTCACTCATCCGCCGGCTGGCCGACGAAGGGAAGACTGTTTTGATCATCGAGCACCGGGTTGAAGATGTAATGCGGGGCCGGCCCGATAAAGTGTTATTTCTGGTGAACGGGGCGCAGCAGTATTTCGGTAATCCGGAAGGTTTTCAGGCTGTAGCCGATCCCCGCGAAGTGAAGTTGCCTGCCCCGCTAATGCTCAAACGCATCCAGGCGCTGAATTTCAACGCCGTTACCAACGGCCAGTCATCGCCCTCTCAATACCCATCCCAGGCTGGCCGTGAGATGCCGTTGCTGCAATTTGATCGCGTTGCCTATTGGTATGATCCGGAACGACCGGTGTTGCAGGACATCAACCTCACGGTGCAGCCCGGCGAAGTGATCGCCATATTGGGTCCGAACGGCGCAGGCAAGACGACTTTGGTAAAACATGCAATCGGTTTGCTCAAGCCACGACAAGGGCAGGTATTCGTTGAAGGCCAGGATAGCGCGAAGCTTAGCGTAGCCCGAATTGCGCATACGCTGGGCTATGTTTTTCAAAGTCCCAGCCATATGCTTTTTGCCCCAAAGGTGCGTGAAGAATTGGCTTTTGGACCCCGTAACCTGGGTTTTGACGAAGCCACGATTGCCGTCAATGTTGCCTCGGCGCTAGAACTGGTTGACCTGACCGAGAAAGCGGATGAGCCGCCGCTGGCGCTCAGTTTTGGTCAGCAGAAGCGGGTGACCATCGCCGCGGTGGTGGCCATGCAGTCACGGATCTTGGTAATGGATGAGCCGACTGCGGGTCAAGATTACCGCCATTACTCCGACTTTATGGATGCTATTCTTCACCCTGCAGCCGGCAGTCCCTGGGGCGATTCGTTTGAAGCAGTCATCTTTATTACCCACGACTTGGACCTGGCGATTAGCTATGCCAATCGGGTTATGCTCCTGAACAACGGTCGCCTGGCAGCCGATGGCCCACCCCATCAGGTGTTACAAGACCGTGAGCTCCTGACTAACTGTCGCCTAACGCCGACCTCGCTGCTCGAATTGAATGTATCCATGTTGCCTCAAACGGGCCGCTTTTTGCGAGTTGAGTTACTGGCTCCTTACGTCCACGCGGCGGATTCAGGCGAAACCGCTGCAACCGGGGTGGATGACATACGCGGGCCAACTTAACCATTGTTATTTATTTTATCATTGGCTAATGGAGAAAAGGAGGTAAGGAACATGTTTGCTACTGAAAATCGTTATCTACGGCCGTTGCCGGCCGTTATCATCGGCTTAATCGCTGCGGTGGTTCTTTTGTTTATCGGCAACCTGATTGCCAGTGCGCGCAGCGAAGATGCCTTTGGTTTGGCCCTGCAAGATACGTTTGGCGCAGGTGGCTGGGTAACCTGGCTGATTGTTGGAGCCGTTCTGGTTTATATCATTTATATTTGGGCCGCCGAAAAACCAATTTGGAAAGTCGGCACCCGCGAGGTTGTCTACATGGCCCTGGGCGCAGCCCTATACGGGGTCTTATCGTGGATTTTTAATACCATCCCCGTGCCGTCCGTGAGTCTGGTTTCTCTACGGCCGACCATCGTTATCCCGATCTTTTTCGGTTTTGCCTTTGGTCCGGTTGTTGGCTTCTTCACTGGCTTCGTCGGCAACATCTTGGGGGATGCCCTAACCGGTTGGGGTGTCTTTCCGGTATGGGATGTCGGGAATGGCCTGGTTGGCTTGGTGGCCGGTCTGGTCTGGGTCTTCAAGGATAAATCACGTTCGGTGAATACGCTGGTATGGATCGTGGCGGTGCTGCTGCTGATTGCGACCGCGCTGCCGATCATCAGCCCCAATATTGTTGATCCGTTCTCCGGTGAACCGGCCAATTTTGGCGGCTGGTGGTGGGTGCCGCTGGTTGGTCTGATCCTGCTGCTCGTGACCAATTTTGCGCCGCGTTTATGGCCCTGGCTGATGGGGCTGTTGGTCATCGGTATTGTGGTACAAGCGATTATCAGCTTGGTGAGTGATGGCTTTAGCGGTGGGGTTGTGGTCTTAATCTTATGGGCCACTCTCATGGCCATGTTGGCTTTCTATATATTTCGCAGACGAGAAGCCATTGCCGAAACACTCTCCGACGAAGATACGAAGGCGATTATCGTATGGGGAACGTTAGGGATTATAATCGGCATGGCCTTTGCCGCGTTTGCCGACATCTTCATTAACGGCTATACCTTCTTTGTGGCCTTTGTCGGTGAATTTGTGCCGGCAGCAGGACCCAATACGCTTTTCGCCATCCTCCTAGCGCCACTGCTCTATGGGGCCTGGAAGCAGGCCCAGGCTCAATCCGGCCGGTCGGTTACAGCCGAAGCATAGCCCTAGCCTACCGGTCCGCAAACTTGGCCAAACGGACACTGCGCAGGCGGGCAGTAGGAACCCGGTCGTATTGCCCGCCGTGCGTTGATTGTATCCGCTCTGGCCTGGGGTCCGGGGAAGTTGAAGATACCGCAGAGCAAACTCTCGCCGGTATCCCCCGGTTCCCGTAACTTGTTTGATTTCTCAAAATTTTATTATTGTGAGCTCATCAGGCCTCATCATGCTCGTTTCCTGGCACTATCGCGAACGAAATACGATTATCCAGAGACTGGACCCCCGAACGCGGATCATCTTCATGCTGTGTGCCATGTTTTCGATTATTCAGTTTTGGGACCTGCGGTATGTTTTTTTCTTTTTTGTGTTAGCCGTGGGGCAGCTCCTGCTGGCGCGCCTGACCTGGCAAGAAACGCGCCGCTTTTGGTTCATAATTGTTCTTATCATTACGGTGCTGTCGTTGGCGACGGCCTTAACCGGACGCGGCGGGCTCAACGTGTATGCCGAGGACTTCCCTTATCCACTGTGGCAGGGTGAGTTCTATATCTTGGGTGCGATCTTCACCCCGCAAGTCAGCGTCGAACGCTTTACCTTTTTAATTACCCAAATCATCCGTTTTTTTTCCTTTGCGGCATTGGCGGTTCCAATTCCTTTCACGATTCACCCGGCGCGATACGGAGTTACCTTCCGTCGCTTAGGGGTGCCCGATAAATTTGCTTTTGCCACCGACCTGGCGTTTCGTTTTATTCCTTCGCTAGGCCAAGATTTTCAGATGACCCTGGATGCTCAGCGAGCCCGAGGCTACGAATTAGAGCGTGTTGGGGGAGGGATTATCCAGCAAGTTCGTAAAATGGCTCCGTTGTTGATTCCACTCATTGTCGGCTCTATTATTCGCAGCGAAGAAGTGATTGACGCGATGGATTTGCGAGGTTTTGGCACCCGGCCCCGTACCTGGCTCGAGGAATTACGTTACACCCCCTTAGATTACGGGGTACTTATTTTTAGTATCGCGCTGCTGGTCGGCTCAACGGTGTTAAACTTGCTCGGGTATGGCAATTTTTGGGTGCCGCCGTTCCTGATGGAGTTGGCGCGAGGGTAGGTATCGAGCGGATTCCGAACGGTGATGTCGAAGAGCAAGTTCCAATGTTCAAAGGTTAGAACGGGCAGGGGGCGCTCGGCCGGTTAGCGGCGCTCAAAGCCGAACCGGCTCCTGAAATTCGCCGTAAACCTCTTTCATAACCCCGATAATTTCACCCAGGCTGCAATATGCCTGAACCGCCCGCATCATGGCCGGCATTACGTTTTGGCCCTGTTGGCAAACATCGCGCACTTGCCGTAAGGCTGCCTCAACTTCAGCGCTATCTCGCTCCTGCTTGACCGCGGCCAGACGGCGTAGCTGCTCATCTTTGGCTTCGGGTCGATAGCCATGAAGTTCAATCTCGGGTATTTCTTGGTCATTGTTCTCGACGCGGTATTTATTCACTCCAACTTTGATAATCTCTCCGCTCTGGATTTTGCGCTCGTACTCATACGCTTGCCGGGCGATCTTTTGTTGAATGAGTCCCTGACCGACCGCATTTACGATCCCGCCCCAGGCGTTATCCACCTGTTGCATCTCGGCCACAATCAGTTTCTCCATCTCTGCGGTTAGCGATTCAATAAAGTAGGATCCGGCCAGTGGATCGACCGTATCAGCTAAACCCATCTCGTCGGCCAAAATTTGCATGGTGCGCAGAGAAATAAGCTGAGCCTTGGGCGTGGGAATGGTGTAGGCTTCATCATAACAGCACAAGGCGCTGGTTTGCGTGCCGCTAAGGGCAGCAATTAGAGCGTAGTAGGATCCGCGCACGATGTTATTTTCCGGTTCTTCGATGGTCAACCCACTGCCGCCGCCGCCGGCAATCATCTTCATTTGCATCGTGCTCGGCTGGCGGGCTCCAAATTCATCTTTCATTATCTTGGCCCACAGCCGGCGACCCGCTCGGAACTTGGCAACTTGCTCCCACAAGTTACCAAAGATGTTAAAGTTAAACGAGATCCGGCCGGCAAAATCATCCACGACCAGCCCTCGGTCGACAACCTCCCGGATGTAGGCCTTGGCAATCGCGTAGGCATAGGCAATTTCCTGGGCCGGGGTGGCGCCCGATTCGCGAATGTGATAACCGCAGACGCTGACCGGGTAGTAGCGTGGGGCTTCCTTGGCGCAGAATTCGAGTGTGTCTCCGGTCATCCGCAGCGATGGCTCGACCGGAAAGATCCACGTTCCCCGGCCAATATACTCTTTAAGGATGTCGTTTTGAGTTGTACCGCGGACTTGCTCCCGAGACACGCCATATTTTTCAGCGGCGGTCAGGTACATAGCCAGAATAACCGGCGTCACGGCATTAACGGTTAGCGAAACGCTGATTTTATCAATTGGAATATTCTTGAAGGCCACTTCCATGTCCCGCAAGGTATCTATGGCCATACCTACCCGGCCCACTTCCCCTTCGGCCAAAGGGTCATCCGAGTCTAGTCCCATTTGGGTAGGTAGATCAAAGGCAACGTTGAGCGCATTTTGACCGTGTTCGATCAAAAAACGAAAGCGTTCGTTTGTTTCGTGGGGTGAACCGAAGCCGGTATACTGGCGCATCGTCCAGGGACGGTAGCGGTACATGTAACGGTGAATACCGCGGGTAAAGGGAAACTCTCCCGGCTCGCCGACCGTCTGGGCCAGGTCAAGATCGGCAATATCATCAGGACCATAAATGGGTTTGACTTCAAGGCCCGACTCCAAAATGACCGGGCGTAAATCACTTTCTTTTATCGCCATTCGACTATCTCCTTGCACAAAGTAGGTGCCTTAATAATTGATCTTCTATGAAATCTGCCGTACAAACGTTACAATATCATCTAGCGACGAAGCGGTAGGAAAGACGGCCTGCGCCCCTAGCTCCAGCAGCTTGGGGCGATCCTGATGGGGAATATTGCCGCCGATAAGCACCCCCACGTCGTCCATCCCCGCCTCTCGCAGGCGCTGCATCAGTTTTCGGGTCAGCTCCAGATGGGCGCCCGATAGAACCGATAACCCGATAATATCCACATCCTCCTCCAGGGCTGCCTCGACAATCTGTTCGATTGTTTTGTGCAGCCCGGTGTAGATCACTTCGCAGCCGGCATCGCGCAGGGCAAGAGCCACGACTTTGGCACCTTTATCATGCCCATCCAGGCCGGGCTTGGCAATTAAGACACGGCGCGGACGTTGTTGCATCATTGAGCTTAACCCCCCTCTTGCCCCAATTCACGGGCAATCATATTCTTGAGGATCTCAGACGTTCCTCCGCCGTAAAGCAGAAACCGAGCATCTCGAAAATAACGCTGAGCCTCAAATTCCATGGCGTAGCCGTAGGCGCCAAAGATACGGGTCGTTTCGTCGGCCACGAAATTTGCCATCTCGGACGCAAAAAGTTTAGCCATCGCCGAAATTTTTGTGTCAGGGCTGCCTTGGTCGATTAGCCAGGCAGCCCGGTAAACCAGGGTCTTCGCTGCCTCCAGCCGGGTCGCCATCTCGGCTAATTTA
>JBFGLD010000266.1:0-7152 GCA_041576335.1 Anaerolineae bacterium
CCGGGCCGGACACGTTCAACCGCTCGGCCAGGGCGGTCGTGCTCACCCACGCTTCACCTAGCCCCAGGCGATAAATTTCGCCCAGGTAATCACGCATCGCATCGCTGATTTTGTTGTTGGGGATGGGGTTCCTCGATGTTGGCATCTGTTCGCGCAAACTTTTTATACTTAAAATACGTTAAAGTTATTTTTGTAACGTGAAGCTAATATAACATCAAACAGGTGATTTGTAAAATAATTCCGGAACGAAATTTGAATTTCAGCCGGCCGATCCATACCTTTATTAAGATCGTGAAAAGCGAAGACGCCCCCCTGGAAATCACCCGGACCAATTGTATTTCAGCAGCCGAGACCTGAAACCTGATTTTGACAATATTTCGGTCCGGTACCTGCCACGTTTGACAAGTTCAGTTTCCGGAAGTATCGGGCAAGTCAACGGAGCAGGCTGCTTATATGGAAGATTTGCCGCTTCCCTTGGCAAGGCGCTTCCAGCCTGTGACCACAGCCACCGTAATGATCACAGCAATAATTACTTCCGCGATTGCTTGCGGGATGATGGGAGGGATGGCCGCGAGCGGCAGATAGCCGCGCAGTACAGCCATTCCAAGCACCAAGATAGTGTTCGTCAGGGTGCCCACCACAGCGGCTACAACCAAAGCCATGTACTCACTGCGTTTGCTCAAAGCCGCGTAACTATAATAAGCTGTGACCCCGATGAATAAGCGCGGAAAAACCGATACGAGCGGGTCGGCAAAAAGTGGATTTGTAGCTTGCAGCCAACTGAAAACGCCAAAGATTCCGCCCACGAGCAATCCGACGACAGGTCCCTGCATGACCCCGCCAATAATAGCCGGCACGTGCATAATCGTGGCATTTCCCGAAATATTAGGAACGGGTATGAACCCCAACCGTGTCACGCCGAGTAGAATGGCAATCGCAGCTAAAACGCCGGTAATTACTACCTTTCTGACATCCAAAATGCTACTTTTCGCTGTTTCTTCCACCCTAAAACCTCCTTTTTAGAACATAATTTGACAAGGTCATTGGCCTGCTCGTGCGGTACGTATTAGTTACTCCGCCCCTCTCGCTCGCAGACATGAGGCGACGAACGCTAATGCGAGTAGGGGTATCCCTGGTTGATACCCTGGGCAGGCAGTGCGAAGCCTCCTGGCGGCAAGAGCTGCCCCCACAATTTCATCACCTGTGCCCTATGGGTATCGGTGGTGTGCCGTTAGGCTCATGATGGCTCCTTTCCAAACAGGGCTATCCAGAAAAGTGATATTGGCAAACATCAACGACCGGCGAAATCCCGGGCTGCCGGCAGCCCGCCCAAAGGTTCAGCAGCCATTGCCGCCGAAATCACGGCCTCGGCCAACACATCGGCGGCCAGGGCGCCAACTAAACTCAAATCGACTTCCTTGTCGCCATAGGAGAGCGCGAAAATGGTGTCGCCATCAAAGTGGGTATGGGCCGGGCGGATAACCCGGGCTAAGCCGTCGTGGGCCATCTGAGCTACCTTTGTTGCCCCACTTTTTGTCAGCTTAACGTTTGTTGCAACTACCGCTAACGTCGTATTCGTACCGGGTGACAGATCGGCCGGGCTTTGAGCACTGTTTTTGAGGACCTCGACCGAGCCGGCAAAACGGCCGTTCGCATTCCGCGCTCCGGCGATAATTTGCTGCGTGCCGGGGTCGTACACATCGCCCACCGCATTAACGGCCACCAGTGCGGCTACGAATGTCCCAGCCAGAATCTGGCGGCTGGCCGTGCCAAGACCGGTTTTGGTTGCCTGCCTAAAACCAAGGCTTTTTCCCGAACTGGCCCCGGTTCCCGCCCCGACGTTACCCTGCATTACCGGGCCGTCGGTAGCCGCTTCACATGCCAGATAACCGGCCGCTGCATCCGGCCGCACGTCGGAGCGGCCCAACGATAAATCAAAGAGAATTGCCGCCGGTACAATCGGAACTTTGGCGATACCGACATCGAAGCCGTAACCATGCTCTTCAAGCCAGCGCATAACCCCATCGGCAGCAGCCAGGCCAAAGGCGCTGCCGCCGCCAATTAAGACCGCGTGTACGTGTTCGACCATGCAAACGGGGTTAAGCAAATCTGTCTCGCGGGTGCCCGGTGCTGTGCCACGCACGTCTACGCCGGCTACAGCGCCTGCCGGGCATAAGACAACCGAACAGCCTGTGGCTGCTTCCAGGTTAGTCCAGTGCCCAACTTTCAGGCCGGGAATGTCGGTCAGGGTCTTATTCATCCTTGAACTCCTTACCACGCCTTACGTCTCTGCTACGCCTAAGAAGCGCATCGCTGCCAGCGCGTACATGCGAGCGGCCAGTTTTATTTCGTCCAGGCTGACCCACTCATCGATATGGTGCGGAATATGGATGTCACCCGGCCCACAGGTCACAATGGGAATACCCCGACAAACGTGGAGAATAGTGCCATCAGTGGAGCCGGGTACGCCCCCATAAATCGGTTCAGTTTGGGTCAGATCACGAAAGGCGGAGGCGATGGCGGAAACGATTGGCTCATCCCTGGCAGTATTGGTCGGGTGACGCAGTTCAATAACCTCCAAGGAATATTGCAGCCGCTCATCGACGGTCACTACAGCGGTCAGCAAGGTTTCGATTTGCCCGACTAAATCGTCCGGAGATTGCTCAGGAAGCAGTCGAAAGTCTAAAATTACCTCCGTTGCGCCGGGCATAACATTTTTTTGTGACTCGCCAACATTGGGCGAGCGCAGTACGGTTGGGGTAATGCTAGGCTGCCCCAGATACTTGTCAAAGCCGCGTCGGGCAATTTCGCGCTCCTCCAGGCTGTGTAGCAACATCAAAAACCGAGCCATGGGGTAAGCCGTATTGACGCCGGTCAGCGGCATTGCGCCGTGGGTCATTATGCCATGGATCACAGCTCGAAGCCACATTACCCCCTTTTGGCTTATACACAAGTGATTTTCTTCCGGCTCACAGATGATAGCGGCAGACACTTGGTCGGCCCAGCCCTGCTCTACAAAATGCTTGATGCCGATCATGTCACCTTCTTCATCGCAAACCGCCCCAATCAAAATGCTGCCCTTTAGTTTAAGGCCACTTTGCACAATGGCCTTGGTGGCGATCAAAGCACAGACCAAACCGGCCTTCATATCATTGGCGCCCCGGCCATAAATTCGCCCACTACGAATCGTAGCACTAAACGGCGGATGTGTCCACAGCGAGGGATCGCCTTCGGTGACCACGTCGGTGTGCCCCTCAAACATTAAGGTTGGTCCCGAATGCTGACCATACGTGGCAATGACATTGGGGCGGCCCGGCGCAACCCATTGAAAATGGGTTTCCAGGCCTATTTCGCGGCACCGTTTCTCTACCCAGCGGGCGGCTTCTTCCTCACCGACCCCTTCATCCGGTCGCCACACGCTTGGTATGCGGGTAAGCGCTTGCACCCAGCGAATCAGCTCTTGGTCGTCAATATTATTGAGAACGGTTCTTTCGAGTTCCGTGAGCATTTGAAAGACACTTACCCCCTACAACAAGCCTTCCAGGCCGGCCAGGGCTAGCACGTCACGCACCGACGGCCACGGGGTCAAGACGATTACGAAAAAGAAGATTACGGCTGCGCCAACCGCTACATAGTCTCGCCTACTGCTTTTAAGCCTAATGAACTTGGTCCGGCCATCGCCGCCGAGGTAACAGCGAGCCTCCATCGCCAGAACCAGCTCTTCTGCCCGGCGAAAAGCGTTAATGAACAGCGGTACAATGAGCGGTAGGTAGGCGGTGGCCGCCTTATCCGGACGCCAGAATTTCTTGTTGCCGCCTAGATCGGCGCAGCGGCTGGCCTGAGCTTTCATCACGCGTTCCATTTCCTCGGCAAAAGTTGGCACAAATCGAAGCGCGATCATATTTACCAAGGCCAACTCGTGGGAAGGAACGCCGAAACGACGAAATGGGTTGAGTAATTTTTCGATACCGTGGGTTAATTCGGTAGTGGTTGAGGTCATCGTGATGAGACTGGTAATAAAAATAAAGCTAAGGATACGGAGCAAACCAATACTGATCAACTGCAGGCTAAAACGGGTAATACGAAACCAACCCCATTCAAAAAAAACCCGCCCGGCCGGCTCGGTCCATCCTTGAAAAATAAGTTGTATGGTAAAGACCAGGGCCAGAAGCGGCAAGCCGAGTTTAATCCCCCGCAGAACATAATCAATCGGAATGCGTGATAACTTGGCAATTAGCAGCGTAACCAGCAGCAAAATGAGGCCGGAAATAATTGAGCGGCTAAATGAAACTGCCAAGATGAGGAGCGTGGCCACCCCCAATTTTGTTCGCGGATCGAGGCGATGAACAATAGAATTTGTGGGAATATACTGGCCAATGGTAACGTTACGTAATAGTTCAAATTGGCTCATATAACGCTCGTTGCAATACTTCTACAGCCCGGGTCACGGTCAGCGCCGGGCCGACCTCTCCGATGAGCCCGGCCTGCTGAAGTCGATCGATGGCATCTGTCACAGCCGGAACACCCAACCCCAACTCACGGAGCATTTGCGATCGGCCAAATACTTCCTCTGGCGAACCACTAAACACCACTCGACCACCGCTGACAACGCAGAGTCGATGGCACACTCGAGCTAACTCCTCCATGTTGTGCGACACCAATACCAGAGTCATCCCTCGTTCACGATGCAAGTCTAAAATGTGCTCAAGTAGTTGATTTCGACCTTGCGGATCAAGGCCGCTGGTCGGTTCATCTAAGACTAAAACTTCCGGCTCCAGGGCCAGGACACCGGCCAAGGCGACGCGCCTCATTTCGCCCCCGCTCAGCCCAAACGTTATCCGATCCTTAAAGGCCTCAAAATCGAGCCCTACCGACTCCATCGCCTTTTTTACTTTGGAGCGGACTTCTGCTCTGGGAAGTTTCAGGTTGCGCGGCCCGTAGGCTATATCATCACCCACGTAATGTTCAAATAATTGGGCTTCAGGCTGTTGGAAAACAAGACCAACTCGCTGCCGTATCTTTTTGAAGTCTACCCTGGCCGCGCTGATGTCCTGCCCAAATATCTCCACCTGCCCTTCGTGAGGTTGTAGTAGGGCGTTGAAGTGTTGAATAATCGTAGATTTGCCCGAGCCGGTAGGCCCAATAATACCAAGGATCTCACCACGGTAAACTTCTAAATCAACCTGGTCGATGGCTTTAACTTGCAGCGGGGTGGCGTACATATAGTAATAGGTAAGCCCCTTAATCTGAATAATGGGCTCGCCGGCGCGGGTCGAGCCCGAGTCAAACGGGCTCGGGTGGTGGGAAAAGGGCGGTTTCGCCGGCGAGCGGGGCAGTTTGTTAGGGCTTTCCTTGGCCGCGGAAACCGGCCCCCCAGTTGGCAACCCAGGTCTTGGAAAATCCGGTTTTCTATTTCCGAGCCGTTGGCGTACCGCTGCTACGAATTCATCAATGGATAATACATTATTGGGGAAATTAGCCGTGTGCTGGCTTAAGGCTGCGGCCAATTGGGTAATTTGGGGCACATCCATCTCTAGTTCATACAGGCGCTCGGCCTGACTAAATATCGCGCCCGGTGTTCCCTCTAGGGCTACACAACCATCCTTCATTACAATCAGGCGATCAGCATCGACGGCTTCCTCCATATAATGGGTGATGGCAACTATGGTCACCCCTTCTGTTTTGTTAAGCCGATGAACAATGTCCAGTACTTCACGGCGGCCGAGTGGATCTAACATGGCTGTGGACTCATCCAGCACCAGAACGATGGGTTTCATGGCCAACATTCCGGCAATGGAGATACGCTGCTTTTGGCCGCCGGATAGAAGATGGGGGGCGCGGTGGCGAAACGGTAACATGTCTACCTGTTCCAGTGACCAATCAACTCGCCTAACGATTTCGGCATGGGGCAAACCCAAATTCTCCGGTCCAAAGGCCACATCCTCTTCGACGATCGTGGCTACAATCTGGTTGTCCGGCGTTTGAAAGACCATACCGACCGTAGCCCGGATATCGCGTAAGTGCTGGCGCATTTTTGTGTTCCATGTTTTTACCCAAACGTCTCCCTGGTTCGGTATTAGGAGGCCGTTCAAATGTTTGGCCACAGTCGATTTTCCTGAACCGTTGTGGCCAAGTATGGCCAAATACTCGCCGGCTTTCACAGTTAGATCAATACCGCGTAGGGCGTGAACAGGTTTGTCACCTTCCGGTTGGTAGCTAAAGTAGACATTTTCCAGGCGAATGATCGTTTCCAAGCCGTTTTCCTTCAATTACCCTAGCGGTGGCGTATAGCGACCATCTATTGCCGTCCAGCCCCCATCCACAAACAGCTGCGAGCCGGTAACGTAGGAGCTAGCTTCGGAGGCAAGAAAGACGACCGCGCCGGCAATTTCTTGCGCTTGGGCCCATCGTTTCAACGCATTTTTATTACTATAGGCTTGATACCATTCCGGGTTATTTTTGATGGGTTGGGTTAACGGGGTTTCGACAATGCCGGGCGCAATCGCATTGACGCGTACACCTTGGGGCCCCAATTCGGCAGCTAGCGCGCGCACCATTTGCCGTATACCGGCTTTGGTGGCGGCATAAATACCCTGCCCCGGCTCCACGACTTCGGCCCGGATACTGGAAAAGGCAATTATGCTGCCCCGGCCTCGTTCGGCCATGCCCTCGGCCACGGCTTTCATCAATAAGAACGTCCCCTTCAGGTTGAGGTCAATGATGCGGTCAAATTCATGCTCACTTATCTCGAGAATCGGTTTCCGAACGTTGACGCTGGGTGTGGTAACAAGGATATCAAGCGGGGCACAAGGCTCGAGGGCGTCGGCAATGGCTTGGGCGCTGCGCATGTCAAAAATAAGAGCCTGAGCCTGCCCCTGCTGCGTCTCGATCATCTTGACAGTCTCATTAACTCCGTCAGTATTGATGTCAGCGCAGTAGACGTACGCCCCAAATGCAGCCAGGGCAGCGGCGGAGGATTGCCCAATTCCGCTGCCCGCCCCGACCACCAGCGCGATTTTGCCGTGGAGGTCAAACATCGAGCGATAATCAACCATAGTCATACCTGCCAAATTATTGTGCTTACTGGGCTGCATGTTGCTACTGACCGCGTTGTTGTTTAGGAAAAGAGCTTGGAGAGGCTGTGGATGGCCG
>JBFGLD010000267.1:0-7110 GCA_041576335.1 Anaerolineae bacterium
CGATGGCTTCGGTCAGGAGCTGCCGGAGTAAAGCCGACATACTGGTCGACTGACGCCGGCTTTCTTCGGATAGCCATTGGTGCTGCCATTCTTCCAGGATAAGTTGGACCCGTTTCATTTTGGCTCCGAGATGTGTATATGGATTACACATACTTAATACAGTATGTTTTTACAGATGTCAAGTCCGATTTTGTGGCGGGAGTTTGATTAATTTGCGGTGAGCCTATACTCGTATTGAGCCGGTTGTGAGGTAACTCGGGTCAAACCGCTGATCATGAGGATGGCCCGATCAACGGTCGTGCCGAGGCCATTAACGATTACCGTGCCGTGGTTGGTCTCGTCAAGCGGAATCGGGCGAACATTGACGGCGTCGCCAATTTCCAATATCTGCACCAAGAAATTCTGGGGCAGAATATTGTCGATCCGGACAAAACCCTCGGCTTGCCAGCCATTTGGACCACTTTCGGCATCGTCGAAAAATTCGATTTCCGGGATACTGATATCGTCGATGCTCCAACCGGAGCGGTTCACCGCATCATCCGTTACATACTCAAACCGAATCAAAACTTCCTGACCGGTATAGGGCGACAGGTCGATGCTCTCTGCCAGCCAACCGGGCTCTTGCTGTCCTGATTGGCCGGTATAGCCCGGACCATATGCGTTACCGCTCGGATTGTCGGTAGCGCTGTGCGGCGTCTGTAAAATCGTCCAACTTTGGCCACCATCGGTCGAGATTTCGACATACCCATAATCCCAATTGGCCTCAATATCATACCAGGTCCAATAATTGAGCCTGGCCGAGTCAACCCGGCTCAAATCAAAGGCGCGGGTCAGTCGCGTATTGCTGTCGTCGCCCCGGTGGCTGTACCATTGAAAGCTGCCGCTGTGCGCTTGGTTGTCCAAAACTGTCACTTGGGTTGAGCCGCTAAACTCAATCGCAACGTCACCAAAACCGCCGAGCTCAATATAATCAGTGCCGAATTGAAAAACGGTACCTGTTTCAGTTTGGGGATAAACCCGGTAAAATTTACTAATGGCGGCCGGGCCGGGCGAAAACTCGCGATAACCCCAGCGCCCCGAGCCTACAGTACTATCCTGCAAATAGTTTGCAATCAAAAAGTCGGCAAAGACGTCGTCAAAACGCTCCGAATAACCATGTTCAGCCAAGGCTGCATTAAACCCGGCGATTCCATTTTCGGGATGCGCAACCACGGCTTGGGTCAAGGTATCACCGTAACGCTGAAGAAAATAGGTCATAAACAAGAAACTGCCGCCATAGTGCGGCGTTGCTGCGCTGGGTGTATCGGCCCAACCGGTCAGCTGCGTATCGGGGGTGGCGATAAAGGCCCCTACAAAATTACTGGTTCCATAACCGTTGAGAAAAGTGGCCAGTTCGCTCATGCCCTCATTAACCCAGGTATCCTCATTGCGGTCCTGGTACCAATGAATCATATGCTGAAACTCATGGGCTAGCACCCCATCAAAATAATCGTTACCGGGCGAGATGGCATTAAGGTTTATAAAGAACATCTCCCGCTCATTACTATACATTTCGGCCAGCTTTGAATACTGGTTAGAGGCGGAAAAGTAGCCGGCTACACCGGGTACATCCCCCATGAAAACATGCACGTGCTCGTCGCCGTCCACGCCGGGTAACCACTCACTCCCGAAGAAAGCGCGATTGGTGGGATACGTATTATTCTCAAACCTTTCCGCCGAGCGTTCCAAAGCCTCTTGGTTGACGCTAAAGCCATCCTGAACCCACCAATATGAGTGGTCCGTAATGTGCTGTAACCTGGCGTTAACCTTAAATTGTTGGGGAGGCAATTGCTGGTTATCGGTGACCCAGAACGTGTCACTTTCACCTAGCTGCCGGACAGCCGGGGTTTGCTGGACGGTTTCGGGAATTTCTTGCCCCTGGTTTTTCAAGCGAATAGCCAACAGCCGCTGATCGCGCTCCGGCAAGGTGGCCAGCAGCAGCAGTTGCTCCGTGGAACGTTGGGCCGGCGTGTCTGACTGCTCAACCAACGGAGTATGTGATCCGCCTCCGCCAGCGGCTTCCTCGGCCATAGTTGGTTGGGTACCCGGTGCTTCCGATGTCGAATGAGGAGTCTGGGTTGAAGGCGCGGCGGCCACAGAGGTGGGCTTGATCCGCGGGACGGCAGTTGACACGGCCGCCGTAGGTGGTGGCTTGTCATTTGCCCGAAACGCCTCATAAGGGGAAGGTATGTTCCAGATTATAACGGCAACAATGACGAAACCACACAACAATATCAGAAGGCTAAGCGGAAGGACAATGGTGATGAGTTTCTTTTTTGACAAAAGGTCGCTCCATATGGTAAACCCCGATCGAAAAAGCTGTCCGGTCAACTGCTCACAATCAAGCTCGGTCAGGCCCTATTTGCGATACGCTTGCACATAAACACCTTTGTCGCAATCCCAGTGGCAAATCCAGTCAGCATTAATGATCGACTCCTCAGGCGTCTTAACTTCGACCGGGATCTCTTCAGAAAGCATGGTGTAACTTTTGCATTGCGCATCAAACCCCGCCCAAAAGTCACAATCGTAACGAACGACCGACAGGTACCACCAACCCTGGGCATCGAAGAGCGGAATACCCGTAATGTCCCATTCTCCATCCCCTTTATCGGGATACCAGGGGCTGGCCCCGGTTGGATGAGAAATGATGCTCCATGACCAGTTTGTGATTCGGATGCTGTAACCGTTAACCAGGTTTCCGCCTTCATCCTTAATTCGTCCTTTGAAGTGCACAATCGCCGCGTTCTCCGAGGCGTGCCAGCCTGTTGGGGTAAATTGAAATTTAGGCGGTGGCGGCGGCGCTGGTGCTTCTTCCTGTTTTGGCGCCGGGGCCGCTGCCACAGGCTGAGGCGGCGGCGCAACCTGGACTACGTCTACCGTTCCCACATCGGCGCTAACTTGGACCAACTTGGCATATACCCAGCCGGTGTTATCGCTGCTGGGAGGATATTGAACTTGTAACCAAGAGCTATCGGCATTTCGTCCCACCAGGGTCGACGAGGCACCGGCAGGGCCTGACCCAATCACCGGATAATTGGTCCCTGGGCCGCCGCGCACGTTCATATTGTTAATAATAGTAACGGTGATGGAGGTATTAGAGGCTGGCGGCTCTTCGGTGGGTTCGGGCACGGGCGTTGGTTCTTCTGCCGGCGCGGGAGCCGGGCTGGATTCGGCCAACTCTGCCGCCGCTCCGCCCGCCGATGCTTGTGCCTGCGGGTCGGCAACATTCTCTCTGTTAATCACCGGAACCTCGATAAAGGCGGCATTTGCGGCGGTTGGCGTAAACGTCGGCATAGGCGTACGGGTCGGGCGAAATTCAGGCTCGGCTCGCAAGTTGGCCAATCTACCCGTTAAACCACAGCTGAGCGAGATAAGCGCCAGGATGAGCGGGAGTGATAGTGTCCATACCAAAGGACGTGATCGATGTTGATTACTGCTCATTTTAGCCTCCAACTTCCTCTGGACATCGCGTCAACGTTATCGTTCGACAGCGATATTAAAGCAATAAGCTTGTTGATCATTAAGAGCGAGTATAGATGCAAATAGGTCAATTGCCAAAAACCCGTTAGCCTGTTATTGCGTCTCCTGCTTAAAAAAATCAAAATGAATGTATTGCATGGGCTCGGCCCCGAAAGTGACGTCAATCTCCGGCGACATCTGAACATCTCCCTCAACCAGGGCGACTCGGTAAGTACCGGGCGTGTAGGGCCGGACCTCCAACTTGGTATTCATCCAATGATTGTCGCCGGTTCCCGGAACCGTACTATCGCTGAAGCCGGGCCCCGATACTTCGCTCAAGTAGGTATTGCCGTTGGGGCCAATAGCTCTCATTTGAAAGCCGGAAAGGGTTTTAAACCGGCCTGGTTCATAATCTATTCTAACCCAGGCCGTGAGCCGTGTTTCGCCCGGCGAGCCGGTATCGTGAGTAGTATAGACCACATTAAACGGAAAAGCGGGGGTTGCGGTAGGAGTTGGCTCTTCGGGGGTAGGCGTGTCTGGAGGTTGAACCGGCTCTACCGGTGCCGGCTCTGGCACAACTTCAGGGGGTGGCTCTGCCGTCGCTACGTCAACTTCTTCGGGGTTTTCCGTTGGGGTCGGGGTTGGCGTGTTGGTCGGCGTCGGCGTATCGGTTGGAGTTGGGGTCGCTGTGGGCGTAAGGGTAGGGGTTCGGACCGGGGTCAGCGTAAATGTGGGTTTCGGCGTTTTAAAGCGGGTTGGGGTTGGGGTTGGGGCCTGAACCACTACGCCCCCCAAGGAGCATCCTAAAGTAATAACCAGGCCGGCCAGACCGACAATAGCGAACAGCGAGAATCGCGTGCCACATGATTCCCTTAAAGGATTTAGGTTCGATGCCCACATGATGATACGACGCTGTGCCTCAGGCGCTGAATTATTGAGACCACCAGATGAAGTCCCAGGCGCGTTGGTTCGGATCGCTGGGGAAATTCAGTGTGAGTTGGTCGGAAACTTGGCTGCCCCCCCCGTCAACCAAATAAATAGTCCAGCTTACATCATCGTAACCGCCGGGAGGCTCAAATTTGAGATTACCTTGTTTAACATACCCTTCAAGTCCACTGAGCGCATCAAACTGCCAGGTCGACTCAGCGCTTTTATAACTTTTGCCGTCTGAGCTTTGCCCCACGATATGATAGCCCCCGATCGGCGTTCCGTTAGGATCAGAAACCAGCACAATGCCGGAGATGAAATTGGCTGAGGTTTTCTGGAACACGCGATTGCCCTGTTCTCTTATTTTGAAAGGGTAATCAGGAGTTGGAGTCGGCGCCGGGGTAAAGGTTGCCGTCGGCGCTGCCGGTGGCGGGGGCGGCACCGTATTCGTCGGTGCCGGGGTATCCGTTGGCACCGGGGTGTCGGTTGGGATAAGCGTATTTGTCGGTACCGGGGTCAGGGTATCGGTTGGAATCGGTGTCACAGTAGGCGTTGGGGTGACGGTAGGTGTAGCGGTAAAGTTGGGGGTAGGGGTGAATGTGGGACGTGGGGTTGGACGACGACGGGCCGTTTCGGACGACTCCGCCGAACTGCCGCGCAATCGGGCCAGAATGTCGTTATTTCTAACCCGGTCAATCACCGGCTGAGCCAAGCTGCAGTTTATCGATAAAATAGCAAGCACAATGAACGTCGCTAACGTTCGACGTGGCGTTCCCATAATATTTCGTTCCCTTTTCCTTCCTTTTTGTTCAAGACAACAGGGAATTATAGCATGTTGATCGCGAGTGGCAAACCACGCCCGTGAGTGTGGAAGAGTGCAGAAATGAGCCAGAGCAGTCGGTTTATTAACCGACTTTCCCTCTTCATCTTATTTCAGAAGGTGGCAGTCACAATTATCGCGGTTGAATGCCTACTTCTAATCGATAGACGAGCTCCGCGCCTAGCCAGGCCGCAGCCAAGACGGCTGCGACTCCCAGCCCCATTAAGCCCAGATAGGTCCAGCGGCGGCGAACCAGTACATCTACCCAGCGAAAGCGCATGTAAACTAAGAGACCACTGATGATGATGAGAGCTATCCCCGCCGTGATGTGGCTGCTCACATTATCCCGCCGGGGATCATCATATTCGAGCCGGCTTTGGTCGGCCAGGCCAATCAAGCTGGACAGAATGGTCGCCAGCCAGCTCAAAATGTAGCTCCAATAGGCAAAACGTTCATACTCGAGTTGACCCCGCCATCAATAGCCCAGGGTCAAAAACACCCCCAGTAAGTAGAAGGCAATGGGAAAATGGACGGTCATCGGATGGAGCGGATGTCCAAAGAGGGTCATACCACGTCCTTGGCCAAGGTTGTGCGACGACCCGCCAGCATTTCCTCGTAACGAGCCAGGGCGAAAAGAAGTGATGAATGACGATTCAGGTAGCGCACGACATCTTTATTTTCGAAATCGTCCTCGTGGAGGAGCCGGGTGGCGCAGCGCTCTGCCCGACGTATGACGGTACGCGCTACGTCCAGTAGAGCGCTCACCTTGGTGTCGCCGGGCACAACAAATTGGGTCAGGGTTGGAATCTCCTCCCCTAGCTTGTCGATTTCTGTCTCGAGCCAGGCAACGCGATCAGGGCCAATGCGCTTGGGCAGTTCGATTCCAGGTACAGTGGCCAGTTCGCCCATTAGAATCCACAAATCGCGCTGCGTTTCCAACAACAATTTCTTGGTGCGCTGACTGGCCGCAGGTTCGGCGCGAGCCAGCCCGATGAAGGCGCCGGCTTCATCAACCGTGCCGTAAGCTTCGGGACGTAGATCGTATTTTGGGACTCGTTCTTTGCCGAGAAGGTTGGTATAGCCTTCGTCTCCGCCACGAGTATAGAGAATGGTTTTTTTGGACATAATGTCACTTTGATTCCTTATGGCCTAATTTCGGTTAGTTTGTTTGACATCTCCGGCAGCGCCATTAGTTTTTCGTATAGCAATTGTGCTACGTATTGATTTCCCATAACGGAATAGTGCCCCGCCGCACTGGGAAAATCGAGCGCACCGTCGGGAATGAAGAGAGCCTGGGCTTGATCTGGCGGTAACTTTCTAAATTCCTCAACAACATCAATGAAAATCACGCCGGTATCTTGGGCGGCCAGGTTAACAAACTCCCGCCAAACATCCGTGCTTGCCCGACCGCCCGGCTGATAATCCCCCAACGTGGGCAGATATATCAAAACCAGAATACTCTGCTTTGCGGCGTTAATCCGGAGCAGATCGTTCAGAATTGCCGCTGCTACCTTTTCTGGGGCATCATTTTCTGCCGTTGTACCGCTTTCCTGTGATTTTTTGCTGCTCTCAAAAAACTGGCTTAGCAGCCGCACGGAGGTAAGCCCGAGCAGGGCGTCTCTATTTTGAGTGAGCCATGGTAAGTAAAACGAGCGCCTGGGGACGGGTACGTTATCGACGACCAATCGATCGCCTTCAATTTTGAGCAGCGGTTTGCCGTAACCCAGAAATTCTGTTTGCCGCATCCGCTCGAAGTCCATCGTGATAAAAGTGAATAGGAGAATATCGTGATCCAGCGGGGCCCCATCACGCTTGTACCACAGGTAAGCCTGGTCCACTCCGTAGCCGCCCTGTCCCATGTTGAC
>JBFGLD010000268.1:0-7105 GCA_041576335.1 Anaerolineae bacterium
CGTGCCTAAACTGACCGGGCGGCAGGTAGAGGTCCTTCGTTTGGTGGCGCAGGGTATGAGCAATAAAGAGATTGCCGCTCGGCTTGTCCTGAGCGAGCATACCGTCCACCGCCACGTGGTCAACATTCTCACCAGATTGAACCTCTCGTCTCGGGCGGCTGCAGCGACGTATGCCGCCCAACATAATCTCCTCTGACCCCCATCCGCGCCTGCTGAACCAGGGCGGGTTTTAATCAACGCTGCCCCAACTGCATAGGTTCATATCAGGGCTATGGCCCGAATCGGCCATGCGCCGGAATTGACAAAATGGCCTGCATGAGCGAAGACACACACCTGGCCAACCCGTATAATGGGATACAAAATAAAAGTTAGCTGGCACAATAGATGTTAACATAAAGGAGGCTGCAATGAGTCAGCGAGAATTGATGGAACAATGGCAGCAGCTTGAAGAGAGCACCGCCGAGGCCTACGAGCAATATCTGGTACCGCTCTTGTTCGCGCCGGGAGCACAGTACCTCGTCGAGCTTGCGGCGCTGGCGCCGGGCGAGCGGGTGCTGGACGTGGCTTGCGGAACCGGCAGTGTAGCCCGCACCGCCGCCTCGTGTGTTGGCACTAATGGAACGGTCGCCGGTCTCGATCTCAGCGAGAGCATGCTCACGGTGGCGCGCCGGGTATCGTCGGACATCCGGCCGGCGATCGAGTGGCGGACGGGAAACGCGGGCGACATCCCCTTTCCCGGCGCGGCGTTCGATGCCGTTTTCTGCCAGCAGGGCTTGCAGTTCCTTCCGGATCGGGCGGCCGTCCTTGGCGAGATGCATCGTGTACTTGCGCCAAACGGGCGCCTGACGCTGAGCGTCTTGCGGTCTATTGAGCACAATCCCGGCTGGGCCCGGTTGGCCGAGGTTTTGGAGCGCCACGTTGGGCCAGACGCCGGAGCAATTATGCGCTCCCCCTTTCCTTCGTTGAGCGCGGGCGAGCTTCGCGATCTCATTGCGGGTGCGGGATTCCGGGACGTGCAAATCCTGATTGGGATTGGACCGGTGCGCTACCCATCGGCCAAGGAGTTCCTGCAATGGGAGGCAGCCAGTTGGCTGCTCGCCAAGCCGCTCGGATCCATGCAGGACGATCTTCGCCAGGCTGTGATCCGCGACCTCGGAAAAGCACTTCAGGTGTACACGGACGATGCCGGAGTCGTCTTCCCGGCCGCAACCTATCTCGCCACTGCACGGCGGTAGACCAGTTACTGGTTGACCATTTGGAAAATCCGGACAATCCGTGCTGTGTCGACTCCGGTTAGGTAGTGATGGGTGGGTAAGGTCAACAGGTGTCGAGCGACGTAGGCTGCACCCGGATAGGGCTGCGTGGCGATATCAGGAAAGATTTCAGAGAGCGGGCGGCCATACATGCGCCCAACGCCGATGCCCGCGGCCCATAATTGTTGAAAAAGAGCCTCGCGCTGCGCTTCGTCAGCTACCAACACCGGCAGGCGCAGGTAAATCGGTTCGGCTGAGTGAGGCACCGGCGGAATGTGGACAAAATCGAGCACCTGTAAGTGAGCCATAAGCTGCTCAGCCTTCTGCCGGCGCTGCCGGTTAATCCGGTCCAATCGCGCCAACAGCCGTAAACCAATGCCGGCTTGGCTTTCAGTCAGGCCGGTGCAGCGATATCCCCAACTGGCTTGGTGCTCACCGGCCCGATGCAGACTGAGCCGCGTAGCCAGCCACCAGCCCAAAGGGTGAAAGGCCAGGCTCAATAGGGCCAGCCGGAGCAGCGCCCAGCCGGAGGCCAGGGCCGACGGTGGCGAAAGTTCTTGCCAGGTTCGGGCTACTTCGCGAGCGACGATTGCATTTGGAGTACGGGCGCAGATAATCCCTCCGCCGCCGGTGGACAGAGGTTTGCCGGGTCCCAGGCTAAAAAGCCCAAAATCGCCGCGGGTGCCCACTAATACTCCTCCCAGGCGCGCGCCCATGGCCTGGGCCGCATCTTCGATGACCCATGCGCCGGCGGCTGTGGCCAGGGTCATCACTTCTTCGATATCCTGGGGCAGGCCAAACGGATGGACACAAATAACGGCCAGGGTTTGCTCGCCCAAAGACGCTTCGAGCTGATCGGGCTGTAAGGCTAAAGTTTGGGCTGAAATGTCTACCAACCGCGGCTGCAGGCCGACATCCAACACAACTTTTACCAAGGCCGGGCAGGTATAAGCCGGCAGCAATACTTCATGTCGTCTTGGCCCGGCCCCTTCCGCCAAGCCTTTTAGTAGAAGGTATAGGGCTGTTCGGCCCGACGAAGCCAGCCCGCAGATCGGGACCCCCAGGTAGTCTGCCAGGGCGGCTTGAAAACCAGATCGAGCCCGTTTAAAATTGTTCAGACCTTCCCCCAAATCGGAGAGGGCAATGGGGCTTGTCGTCGGCGGTAGATGTCGCACCATATCAATCCAGCCGATAAATAGATGGCATAACCAGCCACGCGGCCAGGGCGAACAGTAGGGCAGCCGCACCCCCGAGGCTCAGGGCCAGCGGCAGGCCTAGGTAGACCGCCCCGGAACCAACCAGGACGTTACCGACCGTATCCGAACCGGCGTGCAGCATACTGTAGAGGCTCATCACCCGGCCTCGCACCCGGTCGGCAATATGAATTTGAACCAAGGTCACGGCCAGGCTCTGCAGCACCAGCAGGGTAATTCCCAACGGCACCAAGAATAGACCGGCCAGCCAGACAGAGTTAGAGAAAGCAAATCCAACAACCAGCAGCGGCAGCAGCAGGCTGGCCACGGTCATCGTTCGTCCGCGCCGCTGCGCGCCCAGGCGAGCGACCACCATGGTGCCAATCACCGAACCCAGTGCGCCGACTGCCAGCAGCAAGCCCAACCCGACCGAGTTCGTCCGCACCACGTCTTCGGCGAAAGCCGGCATCAGCCCATAAACAGGCCAGGCCAGGCCGCCGACGATAGCCATCAAGGCGATGGCACCCAAAATGGGGGGCTGCCGCCACAGCGTACGCGCCCCTTCCGACAGGGCAGCACCGAGCGGCGGGCGATGAGTATCTCGGCCGAGGTCTGAGACTCGAATCAAGGCCAGAGCAAAAATGGGAAACCAGTAGGTAGCGGAATTGATCACCATAGTGCCGCCGGCCCCTATCGTGGCTATGAGCACACCGGCCGCAGCATAGCCGATAAGGCTCGAAATATTAAAAATGGTCGCGTTGAGAGCCACGGCATTGGCCAACTCATCCTGGCTGACTAAATCGACTAGAAAAGCGCGCCGGGCCGGATGGTCAATAGCCAGCAGCGAACCAAAGATGAAATAGAGCCCGATAACATGCCACAGACGAATCTCGCCCGTCACTCCCAACAGGCCAAATACAGCAGCCTGAGCCATGAGGCCGGTCTGAGTAACGATGATCAACTTGCGGCGTGAGACCCGGTCGATGATCATCCCGCCGAGCAGGGAAATAGGTACCACCGGCAGCAGGCCGATTAAGCCGACCATGCCCAGCCAAAAGGTTGAGCCGGTCAGGTTATAAATCAACCAGCCTTCGGCCACGACCTGCAGCGAGGTACCGATCGTTGAAATAGTTTGGGCGAACCAAAAGAGCCGGAAATTACGAGAGCGAAGCGCGGGAGCAATAGTCACCCAGCTGCTGCGAGGCAAGGTGGCCTGGTAATTGGTTGTATCTGCCATAAGTCCTACTTTTTACCACCGCAAACCAGAGCCGCGACGATGCCGCCGCCAATCGCGCCCGCTACCATGGCCCCAACCATAGTGAGTATCCAAAACAGTCCCGTATCTTGAACGGCCAGCGGACCCCCTGTCTGAATAAGGGATGGAATAAGGGGCAGCCTTGAGGTATTCGTCGGTGCGGCCTCACCATTAGAGGCAGTTAAGCGCCGGCTGCGGTCGCTAAGGCCCGAGTCCCGTATTTGTAGTTCTGCCACAAGCGCTGCGGCAATATCCACAGTCTCCGGGCTGGTCAGGATTGAAACGCCATTTAACTCACCTTTTATCGAGTCAATCAAATTTGCGATGGCCACCACGTCCCCTTCGGTGCGCACCTGAACGCTGATTTGCAGGTTGGGGTTGGCCTGACGTAGTTTGGGAATCAGCGGCAGCACAAAATCGAGCACGAGATCAGGCTCAGTCTGCGCTCGCTGTACCTGCAAGACAAATATATCAACATAAGGCGCTATCGCGACTCCATCACTCAGCGCAAACTGATGGTCCGGGCCAAAGGCCAGAGCCATTCCGTACTCATCTGCCACCGCCCGCATGCGCCTTGCGTTGCCGACCGGGTCGGCCTGCTCGTCAACGGGATTGCCCGGCCCATGTTCCAGGTTATACCCCACAATATCAACCCTGTCGGCAATAGCCGGCATAAGCCGCTCGGCTTCGGCGGCAGATTTGAACACAACCAACTTGCGGCCAACGGTAATCCGGTCAAGCAGATCGATCCGCTCGACGTGATCGACACGGGCAATATCATCGGGCCGTGCAACCTGGTTAAACCAATCGACCAGGGGCGGTCCCAGGCTTACATCAAGCCACAAATCGCTGACCGTCTCCATGCGCTGTGGTCGAGCCGCACTTACCGGAGCCAGCGGCGTGAACAGGATCGCCATAATTAGTAGTAATTTAATTAAAGCTTGCTTGTTTTTTCCCATTATTTAACTCCCATCACCACTTCCTGCGCTTGGTTACTGTGTCGTACCCGGACGAATCAACGAGCCGGGTTCGAGATCGTGAGCAGTTTTGGCATATTGCTGCGCCGCTGCCCGGTCGCCCCGCGTGTTCGCCAAATCCCCTAACCGGAGATAAGCCGTAGGCACGCCGGGCAGCAGCGTTACGGCCGCCTGATACATCTGCTCGGCACGTTCGACATCCTCTTGGTCCCGGTACAAATCTCCCAGGGCAATAAGCGCCTCAAGCGAGCCGGGTTCCCGCTGTAAGGCATTATTCAAATCCTGCTCAGCATCCGCCGGCCGGTCAGACCGGCTGTTTAGCGAGGCCCTGGCGATCAGGGTGGTGGCTGTCGGTGCCGCGCGAACCACTTGGTCAAGCAAAGCTAAGGCCCCGACGTCATCCCCGCGCTCGTACAAAAAATTGCTATATTGGGTTAGCAGCTGTTCAGACGTCGGAGCAACGACCAGGCCTCGCTCGTACGTGGCCTGAGCCTCATCCCATCGCTCCTGCTCCTGATACAGCGCCGCCAGGCTAACATAGGCATCCACCAGAGTCGGCGTTGCACTTATTGCCTTGGTGTAAAGGGAGATGGCGTCATCAAGCCGTCCGGCCAGGCGATAGGCGTTCGCCAGGGCCAGATAATGGCGTGGGTTCGTGGGTTCAAGAGCTATGGCCTGGGCATAATGCTCCAAGGCCGCCTCGCTGTCGCCACGGCGCACCTCCAAATCCGCCAGGGCCGTATGAACCGCCGCCGCGTCGGGTCTTAATTCCAGGGCTTGGGTAAATCGCTGTTCGACTTGCTCAAAATCGCCCCGCAACATGTAGTACGTACCCATTGAAACCAGCAGTTCCTCGTTCTCGCCAACGGCGACAGCACCCTGCTCCAGCGTTTCGAGGGCTAACTCCGGCTTGCCTTGCTGCAAATAGAGGTTTGCCATGGTCGTATATAGGTCCGACGGCTGCGAAGCTTCAGTTTGTCCTTGTGTAAGAACGGCAAAAGCCTGGTCGAAGCGGCCCAGGGCCGCCAAAATTTGGCTGAGAGCAAGATAATAGCCGGCTTCATCCGGTTGGCGGCTAATAGCCTGCTGGTATTGGGCGGCTGCGTCCTGCAACCGGCCCTGAGCTCGATATAGCTCGGCCAGTTCAGCTACAAGACGGCTGTTGGCGCTGTCGACCAAGATCGCTTCTGACAAAAGGGAAGCCGCCTCCACGTACTGGCCCAGCGTGCGCTGGATGCGGGCGAAGCGAAGCAGCAGCTCGTTATTGCCGGGCTGGCTGGCCAGTGCTTTTTGCAAATAGGTTAAGGTCGTTTCATAGTCACCATAGCGGGTCAACGAGTCGATCAGGGTCACGCTGGGTAATTGGCCGGCGAAGGGATTTGTTGCGGCCCGCCGGTACCACTCAAGTGCCGCCGCCGGATCACCGCGCCGCTCATCTAACTGGCCCAGCCGAAGGTAGGTATTAGTGTACTGCCGGTCAATGCTCAGGCCCTGCTGGAGCAGTACCTCGGCTTCGTCATAACGAGCCTGGTCAATAAACAATTCGGCCAAACCCACATAGGCATCGACCATACCGGGATTCAAAGCAATGGTATTGCGGTAAACCTCCTCAGCACGAGCCCAGCGAGTGCGATCTTGCCAGGCACGGGCAAAGGCTAGAGTCGCCTGGGCCTGGCCGGGGTATTTCTGAGCTGCGGCCTGATACAGCTCGAGAGCCTTGTCGCGGTCGCCCCACCGGTCGAGGCCGTTGGCCAGCCCGACCTGGGCTTCAACCGATCCGGGGGCAATCTCGACCGCAATTTGCAGGTGACGCAGGGCGTTGGTTGTATCGCCCTGCTCAGATAGCGCTTCCGCCAACCCTAGCCGTGCTTCTGGCCACCAGCCGTCCAGTGAAACCGCCTGTTGATAGGCTGCGACGGCCTGACGCAGTTGTTCCTGGCTTAAATACAGATCTCCCAAACCACTGTAGTATTGGGCCAACGTGGTTGGAAACCATCCTTCCGCCTTTCCCTGTTGAATTTCTTGCTTGTAATATTCAACAGCACGATCAGCCTGGCCATTCATCTGGTAAAGACGAGCAAGTACCCGGATAGCGTTAAGATTTTCACCGGCCTCCAAAGTTCGGCGGATAATAATTGAGGGGTCAAGCGGCGACCGGTCGGGTAAATAATCAACGGTTGTGGCCAGCGTTTCGCCAGACTCCAGCGTTGGGACCGGTCGTCGAGGTTGAACCTGATAGGTTTCTACATCCTGCTGGGTCCGGTCAATTTCGGCAACAGCCACCTGCAGGGCTCGCTCATAAAGGTTGCTCCCTTCTGTTACCTCGCCCTGCGCATAAAGCAGGTCACCCAGACGGACATAGGCAGCAACATAATCAGGCGCAATTCGAATAGCCTGGCGGTAGGCGGCTTCGGCCGCACGGGCTTC
>JBFGLD010000269.1:0-7098 GCA_041576335.1 Anaerolineae bacterium
ATCATTTTCAAAAGTAAAAAAGGAAGTTTACCATGGCTAAATGCGAAGTCTGCGGAAAAAAGCCGATGAGCGGGCACAACGTCAGTCACTCAATGCGCCATACCAAGCGACAGTGGAAGCCCAATATCCAAAAAACGACAATTTTTAAGGATGGACGGGTGCGCCAGGTCAGAATTTGTTCTCGCTGCCTGCGCACGGCGGTAAAAACCTAAGCAATTTTCAGATGACCCACCTTATAAAGGCCAGCGAGTTCGCTGGCCTTTATTTTTAGATAACCGCGACTTAACACTCCAACATCCCCCCTAGATTTTGGGGTGTACGGTTGTATTGCCCCTACCTATAGGGTTATCCGTCGCTCAACATTTACAATTTAGGAAAAACAGCTCTTTGGTAATAATACAACGTTCACTTCAAAAATGCAAAATATTCTGACAATTCACCTTTTTGAGCCTGCGCATTGTATAATTGCCCGCATCCGGCGGCAATATCGATACCCCGTCTCAAGCGAACCGTGGTTGAAATTCCGGCTCGCAGCAGGCGATCTCTAAAGGCGTATACGCGCTCGTCGGGTGAGCCGCTCCAGGGCGAGTTCGGTGTTGGGTTTAGGGGAATGAGATTCACGTGACAAAGTAAGCCCCGCACCAACGCTGCAAATTCGTCGGCCTGGGAGTCGCTGTCGTTAAGTTGATCCATCAGCGCGTATTCAAACGTGACTCGCCGCCGTGTTGTCGCCGCGTAATCACGTACAGCCCGCATCAGCATCGCCAAAGGATAACGCCGATTTACGGGTACAATGATATTGCGTAACGCATCGGTTGGCGCGTGCAGCGAAACGGCAAGCCCTACTTGCTCCGGTTCGCGGCTTATTCGCCGGATCGCCGGTACCAGGCCAACCGTGGAGATTGTGAGGCGACGTGCCCCCAAATTGAGACCATCCTGATCATTGAACCGCCGGATTGCTCGCGAAGTTTGAACGTAGTTCGCCAGCGGCTCACCCATGCCCATAAAAACAATATTTGTTATCTGTTGGCCCTCTTGGTCAAGCTGCCGGGCGTAGTAAAGCACCTGGGCCACAATTTCGCCGGCAGTCAGGTTGCGCATAAAGCCCATTTGCCCGGTCGCACAAAATGGACAGGCCATAGCACAGCCGGCCTGAGTACTAATACACAACGTTTGCCGTTTTTCATAGTGCATTAAGACGGCCTCGATTTGACGGCCGTCCGGCAGCGCAAACAGCGTTTTGCGGGTATAACCGTCTGTTGAGTCAAGCGAAACTACCGGCTTAAGCGGGCTAAGCAGGGTTTCCTCAGCCAGATGGCGCCGCGTGGACTTGGGCAGGTTGGTCATTTGGGCTACATCGTCAACATACCGCTTATAAAGCCAACTCTCGATTTGCTTTGCACGGTAGGTCGGCTCGCCCCAACCGGCTACCAAATCTATTAATTCTCTGTGAGAAAGATCCAGCAGCTTTGCTTTAGTGGTCATCTCCTGCTTTCGGTTTTCTGGTCTGCCCCAACAAGCCCACGATTTTTCGCGGGATAAACGAAATTACGACCCACAAACTGCGCACCAGCTTGGCCACACCTCGAAAAACGGCCGTCCAAAACACAACGGTCCACCGCAGATAAGCCCGTGCTCCGGCCTGAGCCGTTTCCCCGGCTTTTTGAGCCCCGGAGGCCAAAGCCGGGCCAACCGTGTCAGCCACTTTACCTGCCCCCGTCGCCACCGCCGCCCCGGCAGCTTTGCCGTTTTCGGCCAGCCAGGCCCCAATCTCCCGCTCATCTATACCGGAAATCGCCCGCAGGTTTTCGCCCCAACTGCCTACAGCATCCGGGCCCAGGCGAAAATAGGCGTCGGCGCGCTGCCCGATGATATAGGTAGACAACACATTCGTACCGGCTGAGGCTATCACGCCCACTACCGGCAGCGCCTTTAGAAATGTTTTTTGAACCGCTTTTTCGGCTACTTTTTCCCCGGCTACCAGCGCAATTGTCTGGCCGGCTTTTCGAGTCAGCGCCGTCGTACCGGCACTAATACCCGTAATCAAGAGCACGATTCGCTGTTTCTCCTCTTCTGTCAGCGGATAGCCATAAGCCGCCGCGATTTCCAACACCAGCTCGGCTTGCAGCTTGAAGGTAGCCCCGATATCGGCGGCCACACCCAACGTCATGGCTGCCGCCGTACCCACGCCGGGGATCAAGCCCGCCCCGGAAGTAACAGCACCAACCATCCCGGTACGCCGGCTTTTTTCCCGGATCAGAATTTGGGAGAGTTCGGCAGGCCCAGCATCAGGGTATTTTTGGCGCAATTCCGCGACATGCGTCGTCGCCGCTTCGATGTCAACTTCACTGATAACACCAAAAATTCTGCGCATAATGGCGCTCGCCCTGGCGTTGACTTCTTCTTGAATAGTCGACGGTGTCGCCTCCACCTCTTCCAAGTCGCGATCAACGGCGACCATAATTTCTTCTGCTTGCGTTTTAAGTGATTTTTTTTCCATTCGTTTTCAATCCATAATTGCAGTACTGCGCCAACCGTTTGGTCCGCTACCCGTTCTCTGCCGGCTGCTACCCTGCTACGCTGCTGCTTGGCCCACCCTTATTTGAATTATATTCAAATTCCAGGTCTTGCCTAATAAACAGTCTCCGCCCACCAAAGACCAGCAGCCTTAATTCTCGGATTTGTAAATGATAATCAACCACAAATTGACCGGAAACCTAAAATAATGCTATAATTCGGGCCAACTTCACGCTAATCCAACTGTAAAAAATATGTCTTTGAAACGCGATGATGGCCAAGCCTCGCCTGCTCCTACTGGATAAACCTTCGATGGGTTTAGCCCCAATTTTGGTAGAAACCATCTTCGAAACTATTGCGAATATTAACCGGCAGGGCGTCACGATTTTGTCGGTTGAGCAAAACGCGCTAAGGGCGCTCGAGATTGCTGACTGGGGTTATGTGCTGCCAACACGACCTAGCCAAAAACCTCCGGGCAAAGGCGATGGTTCGAAAAGCTTACTGGGTGAAAATTAGGGATAAATTTGAACGAATTAACCGAAATTATCAAGCAAATTGAACAATTGTCGGTAGACAGCCGCAGAAAATTAGCTGATTATCTCGCGTTTTTGGAATGGCAAGAGGCTCAAAGCCAAATGTCGGATACCACAGGCTGGAGCTTTAGTTTCATCGAACGTTTTAGGGAAGCATCCGTCTATTCCAGCGACGATCCGGCCGGTATGGACGTCAAAATGGCACCCGCCGTAGTCGGCGGGCAGAGCCGGCCCGCCCTATGGGCCCATCCCCCCGTGGCCGGCCAGGCCGTAATCGAATACCACGTACCAATTCCAAAGCAGGTACGCCAACTGCGGCTTCATCTAGCCATTGGGATCAGGGATGGCGCGCAAATTGCCGACACCAACCTGGTGGCTTTTAGTGTGAAGTTAAACGGCCTGCGAGTGTGGGGACAGCAGACAAATACCCAAAGCTGGCAACCGGCCAATATTCCGCTCGACGTACTCTCCGGCGATATTGCCCGAATTGAATTTACCACCGAAACCCTGGGCCGCCACGAGTGGACCTGGGCCGTTTGGGGCAATCCGGAACTATGCGGTGACGTTGCGGCCGGCTGATTTGAGGGGGAAGACTACCCTCCCGGTTTATAATCTCTTAAGTTTGAGCCGCCGATAAACTCGCGCAGGAGCGAATTATCCGGTACCAGGTCAGGGGGGCAGGTTTCAAACCACTGCAAGAATGACAGGAGACGTTTGGCTTCAATACTTTCAGGTTTGCCCGGTTCGATTTGTAGAAGTAGGGGTAAGGCCAACGGCTTGATCACGGCTGCTTCGTAGACCAAGGCAGAGTTGAACATAATATCGGCGTTCTCCTGGTACGGAAATATCCAGCTATGTTCTCCCCGCCGCACTTTGGGCCAGCGCCGTATCGTGTCTTTGGCCGTATAGCCCCGGTGTTTGGCATCGCGGACAATACGCCGGAGCAGCCGGGTATCGGTCGTGGAGATGCGACTGTGCTGATCCAGGTTTAATTGGGTCAATGCCGAAACATAAATTCGAAAAATCTTTTCCGGCGGAATTTGAGGCACCAGGTCCGGATTTAGGCCATGGATACCCTCGACAATCATCACGTGCTCATCGGTAATCGATACCGTTTGGCCCCGGTCTCTCAGCCCGGTCAGAAAGTTGTAATGCGGCAAGGTGACCTCCTCACCGCGCAGCAGCTTTAGCAGCGTCTCATTGAATAAATTCAAATCTTGGGCATAAAGGCTCTCGTAATCGTAATCTCCCTCATCATCCCGCGGCGTCTCGGCGCGCTCAACCAGGAAATCATCCAGGCCCAAGGCCAACGGCTGAATCCCGTGGGCCAAAAGTTGGATGGCCAAGCGTTTGCTAAACGTTGTCTTCCCCGACGAGGATGGACCGGAAATGAGAACCAACCGAACTTTCGGGTGCAGCGCAGTAATGAGCGTGGCAATTTGGGCGATCCGCTGTTCCTGTAGGGCTTCGGCCACCAAGATTGTTTCTGCCAGGTTCCCGGTCGAGATGATATCGTTCAACTGCCCCACATCACGGACTCCCAGTTTGGTCATCCAGTTCCCATATTCTTTAAAGACTTGAACCAACTTGGGATACTCGACAATTGGCTGCAGCTCGTTTGGCAGATTCGGACGAGGGTAGCGCAGTACAAAGCCATTGGTATAAGGATCAACAGAAAAAAATTTTAGATAACCCGCCGAAGGAACCATATAGCCATATAGGTAGTCGCGATAGCTATTGAGCGTATAAATGGTCAGGTAAGGTTTGCGCCGAGGTTTTAGCAGGCGCAGCTTGTCGTAAGCCCCTCGCGCTTTGAAGATTTCTTCAGCTTCCTCAATAGAAACGCGCTCTTTTTGGAACGGTAAATCCGCTGCCACATACTCACGCATCCGGGCCTCAATCCGCTTTAGTTCGGCTTCGGTGCAGGGCGGGAGATCCTTGATTTCACAATAGATTGCCCCAAAATTGAGGCCGTAATCAATAATAATTCGAGCTTTTGGAAAGAGTTCGTGCGCTGCGGCGATCAACAAGAACGAAAGTGAGCGCCGGTAAACACGCAGCCCATCGCTGTCGGCCAGAGTTAAGACCCGAACGGTCAAATCTTTGTAGGCGTGATACGTCAGTTCTCGCAGTTGCCCGTCGACTAAACAAGCAACCGGAAACGGCACTTCGGGAAAATCACCGGCTTTGATGAAATCTTCTATTGTGGCGCCCAGCGGACCTTCTAACACTTGACCATCGGTGAATTTGATTTGGGCTGTGGTACGAGCTTGAGATGGGTGGATATTTAGTCGATTCATAGAGAGTATCTATCCGTCTAACTGAGTCGGACTGGCAAGCAGGGCCAACAATAATTTTACGGCGTTTTGCACATCACCATAGCTCACCATTTCCGAAGGCGTGTGAATATGGCGGCACGGTATAGAAAGCGCCCCGGCAGCACTGCCCTCGCGCGCTAACTGCATAGCTGTGGCGTCGGTTGTCCCAATAGTCAATATCTCCAATTGATAGGGAATCTTGCTTTTCTTGGCCACCTCTACCATCCAACGTTTTAAACCCGGGTGGGCCAGCATACCTTTATCCATCACCTTGATGGCCGGGCCCTGCCCTAACTTCACCTCAAAGTGCTTTCGCTCCGGCACATCACCGCTGTCGGTTACGTCGACCGCAATAGAGACATCGGGATGCACTTTGTAGGCCGCCGTGGTTGCCCCCCGCGGCACGACGCCAACCTCCTCTTGGACCGTAAAAACAAAATGAACTTCGTGAGGGGTATGGTTGAGCTGTTTGAGTGTTTCGATGAGAATTGCGCAGCCAATCCGGTCATCCAGACTTTTGGCAACCAGGGTATCACCCAGATCCACGCATGGACGTTGAAATGCGGCCACATCCCCTACCTGCACGGGGACATCTTTTTTACTTCTGACGCCGAAATCGAGATAAAGCTTACGATGAGAGTCCACCTCTTCGTGCAGCAGCCAATTTTCTACATTGATGACCCCCAAAGCGCCATTGGTGAAAAGAGCTCGATTACCCACCATCGTTTCGGGGCGAACACCACCAAGCGGAGTCAGGCGAGCGAAACCCTTATCGTCGAGGTGCGAAACCATTAAGCCAATTTCATCCATATGAGCCGCCAGCATTATCCTGATGCCATCGCCGGCACCTGCTTTTACGGCGTGCAAGTTACCTAAAGGATCAATCTCGATGTTATCGGCGAGCGGCCCAACCTGTTCTTGAATAATGTCACGAACGGCGTCCTCGTATCCGGGCGGTCCATAGGCTTCGGTGAGTTGTTTGATTAGCTCTTTCAAAATTGATTTCTCCAGTAAACTGAGCTCGACATCACAGACCTAACCTTAAGCGAATAAAGTCACGAATTACGTTCATCATTTGTACAGCAAGTTCTGCTTCTTCAATATTTGTTTGGCGGCCTGGGTAGCGAATATCAACACTGCAATTACCTAACGTTCGCATCTCCAACTCAATTAGCGAAAAGTCCAAATCTTGTTCTTCGCAGAGGGATAAGAGCTGGGCCAAGTTATGAGTACGGGGAAATTCTACAAATCGCTGGTGAAGATAGGCTTTAGCATATTTTTCGGCACATTGTTGGCAATGAAAGCAGATAGCATCTGTAGTAAGGTCAAAACGTAGGTTCAACAGCTCTATCGCCGTGACAAAGTCACCTTCTGCCTTATCCACCCATTCTTTCGTCAGATCGTTCATAGAGAACTCGGCCTTTAGACATAATCTCGCGCAAGAAAAAATCACCTAATGGAATGCGGCGCCTTATTTCTTGGGGAGTCCGTACCAAGATATCCAAACCAAAAGGGTCGTGTAAAGAAAGCGCGATATTCATTTGCAGCTGCTTTGGCGTTTCCGTCTCAATGATAACTAGCAAGTCCACATCACTCCAAGGTTTTGGTTCGCCATAAGCATAGGATCCGAAAAGGATGATCTTTTCCGGGTCAAAAGTTTCGGCAATATGATCAACGACGGCCTGGATAGCTTCCATCGGTACCCGGTCCCGTTTGTTGATATTGGGGAC
>JBFGLD010000270.1:0-7051 GCA_041576335.1 Anaerolineae bacterium
CGAGTCGTTTCAAAACTCTGGCCTTATTGGGTGAATTTAGTGACTTCCAACTGAGGAGAGATTTCGACGAGCTGGAAGAGTATTTGAGCGCCGATGGGTTACTTCGCGGCATTATGGCCAACCAACTCTTGGCCACGATGGTTTATGTTGATTGTCTAAATCACCTTGAAGATGTAGAGCCACTGCCTGTGCTTTCTCAAGAAAGACGGGAACTTGCCGTAAATTATATTCTGAAGCACGTTCAACTATGGCAGTCAGACCGGCAACAACGCAGCCAAAATTCTCATATTAACAATTTGGGTGACTTGAGCTATGCTGCTAATCTCCTGTTCCGGGCTCAGAAACTAAGCAAACAAAGTGAACTCAGTCAGGCCGTCTTGGCGGCGATGATGTCGATGCTGGCGCATCCGGAAACCATGCAACCTGTCCCGACCGATGCCTTATATTGCGGTATTCAATTGGCCACGCATTTCCCAGAAGTGGTCCAGGCCAGAGAGGCCGTTCGTGCGCTGATCGATTTCGTCAGGACCAAATATGAGAAAAACGATCTTAACAGAGAAACCTCCTTTTTTCACCCACTCGTATTGCGGCTGATGTTTGCCTACCAAGGTGACCAGTTGAAAGTAGAAATGACCCAGTTGATGCTCGATCACGAGCGTCAAAATCTTGCGCTGCGCCAGCAGAATGCTGAGCAAGATTTGAAAGATGATTTTAGGGATCTTATTAAGAATCGCTTCGAGGTTGAAATCTCTGAAGTTCAACCTCTGACCGGAGGATTTACCAGGGCCGAGGTATTTCGAGTTCACTTCGCCTTTAATTTCCTTGCCGTGGGTGAGTTTGGTGATTTTCGTACAACCACCTACCAACCGAGCCCGGGGTCGCTCGTGATTAAACGGGGCAACCTGGACTCCCTTCACAAGTCGATCGAGCAGTATCGTAACTTACCCGACGCATTGAAACCTTACTTTGCCCGGCACGTCGAGTATCCGCAAGTGCTCAAGGCCGAAATTATGGCCCCATCTTACTTAATCATGGAAGACCTGACCTATATGAATACCTTCCAACATCTGATTGCCCGGATCGATCAGGGCCGGCTGTCCACAACTCAAAGAAAGGATTTAGAAAAAGCCTGCGCTACCATTTGCTCGAGTTTATTCGTTATTTACGATCAGACCAAACAAGCCGACACCGACTTTTTTGGCTCTCAGCTGTCGCGCCTTTACTTAGGTGAAATAGAAAAGAACTTGATCCGCATGTGCCGCCCGGATAAATTTCCAAACCTAAAAGCATGGCTCAGAGGGTTTTGGCTGGGGGAACGCAAGTATGTTTCTATCGAGCATTATCTGCGCAAGATTGAAAACCACAAGGCCAAGCTGTGTATTCCATACCTGATGCTCACCCACGGCGATTGCCACAGCCGCAACATTATGTTGGATGCCCAGTTGCAGCAGATGAAGCTGATCGATTTGGACCATTTGGACCGAGATGGTGATTATATCAAGGACTTTGCTCTCCTGATTGAAGATATGTGCGTTTTTAGGTTTCTGTTCGACGAAGGCTACCGCCTCTACCTGGGCAATGGCTCCGGTCGATTTGGCCTGAACGCAACCAAGCCAAAATTAGATGACAACCAAATTGAGTACCCGCCCTTCTCCAGCGAGGCGGTCCGGCTGTTTCAGCAGCACCTGCTGCAGCATCTCGCAACCTACGCCCAGGCAATGGGCGATACTTCCTGGAAAGAGCGTTTGTGGCTGGCCCTGGCCACCTACCTGATCTTCTTGGTGGCAAAACAGAAAGAAAGGGAATATGCGATCGTAGTCTATGTTGAGGCCGTGAAGCTGCTGGACGAGCTGGCCGTGCATATGGACCGAGGCATACCGCTGGGAGAGATTCCCTTCCCAGGTAAACATCCCGCCGGCGTCGCGCCCGAGATCGCCAAGAACGGACTGACCTCCCCGTCCTGGTATCGAGAAAATCCTGTTTTAGCTGAGCTGCACGACGGTACGCTGGCCCTGGCCTCAACCATCAAATATAAGTTAAATTCATCGGGACGAGTGGCGCAGTACTACTCGCCAAATTCGCTGCAGCCCTTTGCCGTTATCGACGGCAAAAAACAGCCACCCACCATCCTCCTGGCCTGTCCTTCCGAGAGTTTAACTGATCCCCAAGGCATTGTTCAGGAGCGCGAAACCAGCAGCGCCCTGCAAACCATTCTGCGCGTTGCCGGCCCCCAAGGTGCCTCCCCCATCTTAGATTTAATTCAACAAGCTCTGGAGTTAAATGGTTAGTCTCTATTGATTTCGGGCGATAAGTCTCGTGCCGGTCAATGAGCTGCGATTTGTCGATAACGCCGTGAGGCTTCCCAACCGAGGATAGCCTTTTTGCGAGCCGAACCCCAGCGATAATCCCCAAATTGCCCCACCTTGCGGATAACCCGGTGACACGGAATAAGAAAGCCGATTGGATTTTGGGCGGTGGCCCGGCCTACGGCTCGACCGGCCCCGGGCTGTCCAATCCGCACGGCAACATCATTGTAGGAGACAACCATACCCGGCGGGATTTTGAGTAGAGCCTGCCACACTTTGATCTGAAAGTTGGTTCCTTTTAGATACAAGTTGAGGGGTGGCTCTCCATCTTGCTGAGTATCAATTGAAAATATCTGTTCGGCGAGCGGTTGGGTCCGAGCGGCATCGGCATAAAATCGAGCTTGAGGCCAGTGGCTTTTCAGGCTGACGAGCGCCTTGTCGCGATTCTGGTCCGGTACAAAACTCAGTCCGCAGATGCCCCGCTCGGTAACGGCCAGCAAACATTCGCCAAAGGGTGTCGGGTGCAAGCCATAAGCAATGGATAAGCCGGCACCGTTTTGCTTGAATTCGCCCGGGGTGACAGCCTCGTGGGTCACAAATAAATCGTGCAGCCGGCCCGGACTGGACAGTCCGGTTTCATAGGTCACATCTAGTACACTTTTCGCCTCGCCCAGCAGTTGTTTGGCGTAGTTGACGGCTAGAAACTGTAAAAAGCGCTTGGGGCTAATGCCGGCCCAACGGGTGAAAAGACGTTGAAAATGGTATTCGCTGAGGCCGACACTGCCGGCGATCTCCTTTAGGTCGGGCTGACTCCGAAAATTCTTCTCCAAGAATAGGATAGCCTGCTCGACTCTCAAGTAATCCATTGAGAGCTGCTGGTAATTTGTCATCATTAAATTCGCCTCCATTTATTTCTTTGACGACTTTAGTATAGCCCATCTACGTCTCAAAAACCACCCGATTCTTGCTAATTTAAAAGTAAAAAAGCGCTTCACCCATAAAACGTGACGCGCTTTCTGTTGATAGCAGGGTAAATTTAGACTAGCGTAACGTCCTGCGCTTGAGGACCTTTTTTCCCTTGAGTTACGGTGAACTCAACCCGTTGTCCTTCATTTAATGACCGGTAGCCAGTGCCAGTGATTGCACTGTAATGGACAAACACATCTTCACCGTTGGCACGTTCAATGAAACCATAACCCTTGGTCGCATTAAACCACTTGACGGTACCAACCTCACGATCTGTCACTTTGGGGAAACCTCCTTTCTAAAAAATATTACGGTGATGCTAGAGGTTCCCTACCGCTTACAGTCAGCTCAAAGCCTGCCGTGGGATGAGAACAACTGCTAACAACAGTAAAACAGTAGCACGGTTTCAAACTGTTGTCAAGTTAATCGGACGCTAGGCGGAAATAAGCTGCCCGGGCTGGTAATCCGGCGACTGGCGGCGGAAATAAGCGTTGTAAAGTTCGGCATAATGGCCTCTGCGCTGCATCAAAGCACGATGATTGCCTTCCTCTATAATTTGTCCTTGACGATGAAGCCGGTTAGGTACAGCTTATAACGCCACAGGGGGAAGACAATCCATCGCTGCGTTCCGGCCCGATTGAATTCATAAGCGTCGGCGACGGTTAATTTTCGATTAGTCAAGGCGTTGCGCCCCTACCCTATCCAATCTAAACACGAAAGTTGGGAAACCAAAGTCATCGCACATACGTTTAAGTCTGTAGAATTTAGCCTCAAACGCTTTTTCAACCCGACTAAAAATGTAACAAAATCGTAACCGCGACTCTTGACCAACTTGTGTTATACTGTCAATAATTAGGTTAAGTTCTACGTCTCTCGGTACTACTACGATAATGAAGACCAGGTTATTGTCGCTGGCACAGCCTTCCTCCACGATACCGGCTTTGGCAGTTTAACAGCTATATAGGCTCACCCTACTCCCCACCGTGCTGCGACAAATCACCCTTCGACCCGACTAAGACACTAAGAATAATCTTTGGCGGTTCCTCGGTACGCCCTGCGCCGTGCTCAGGACAGCTGGCGATTAAAGGTGGCAACTTGGGTGAAGCTGTAACGCTTGGCATTATGACCCGCACGCTCCGCCGGTTCAGGCAAGGGGGGGTAATGTCTAGGCGCTTCCGCCCATAACTGCCTCCGGCTAGCCGAAACGGCAGTTTTTTTGTTAGACGCAAAAATGTCTAACGACGTAAAGCATGATTGAGCAAGAAAGGATGACCTGACCATGGTATCTCCCTTCAACGGTAACGAATTACCGTACCCAAACAAAGCGGTTCAACTTAATGAAAAGGTGTTAGCGCTGGCGCAAGATCTCCTTTTTGATGAATTGGTCCACGACACGCTATTATCGTGTGGTGACCGGATTACCAACAAGTTCTGCGGTAGATTCGGGGTGTACGAAACATTCAATGGCGAGGTTGTTTCATTTCAGCCGCAGCTAACCGTGATATTTACCCTTATTTGCGATACATTTGTTATCTCGGGAACCCTGACCACCATCAAAAGCATGATCGACCGCCTCGACGATTATGCGCTGTTGATCAATCAGTACCGCTAAGCGCCGGCGGTGCGCTTAATAACCGTTATATAGCTTGCTCAGCCAAGCACCGTCATCATGGTGTACCTCCGGACCTGCCTCGCCGGATTCTCCTTGTTCTTCGCGCTAAATAGTTTTTCTAATAACGGCCGTTCACCGTCTTCAGGTCATCATAAGGTGACCCTGGGAATCGTTCGCTATTGTCAGCTTGTCCAAACCCGTGCTACAATAGGTTACGGAAACGTACAATCTCTCACACCTATGATTTAGGAAACAGCATGAAAGTAAGGATTTGGGGGGCACGGGGCTCCATCCCCTCACCCCTCACCCCTGAAGCGGTCAATGACAAAATTTGCCAGGCTATTTTAGGTCTACCGCCAACTATCGATGCCAAGGATCCGGCGGCCGTGCGCGCTTACGTTGATAATCTTCCGCCTTTGGTGGGCGGCACCGCCGGAGGGAACACCCCTTGCATTGAAGTTCAAATCGGCACGGAAACGTTCGTGGTCGATGCGGGTTCCGGCATTCGCAACCTGGGGCTTGAATTGATGAAAGGACCGTGCGGACGGGGAGAGGGGACAATTCACCTTTTTTTTAGCCACGCCCACTGGGATCACATCCAGGGCTTCCCCTTTTTTCGCCCAGCCTTTATCCCAGGTAACCGAATTGTGGTCTACGGGGTTCACGATTACGATTGGCAGCAAACGGTCTTGGGCAACCAGCAGCGTCAGATCAACTTCCCGGTTCCGCTCGAACATCTCCAGGCTAAGCTTGAATTTATCAAACTTCAACCCGAGCAGACCATTACGATCGGTCAGGTAAATATTAACAATATCAAGATGCGCCATCCGGGTGACTCTTATGCCTTCCGCTTTGAGGATGGGCACAGCATCTTTGTCTATGCCAGTGACGCCGAGTATAAAATGTACGATTTTGGCGGTCTGAGGCCGGTCCTCGATTTCTTTCAGAAGGCCGATGTGCTCGTTTTTGACTCGCAGCTTACGTTTAAAGAGGCGACGGTCGATAAAGAAGACTGGGGACACAGCTCGGCCCTGATGGGCGTTGACCTGGCCCAACGGGCGGGCGCGAAAAAATTGGTTCTTTTTCACCACGATCCCACCGAATCTGATGCTGAATTAATTCAGATCCGGGCAGAGGCTGTCGAGTATCAGGCCCAAAATACGCTGCACTCCCCGTGTGAAATTATAGTAGCTTATGAAGGCTTGACCTTTGATCTAACCGGCCAATGACGGACGTTTTGAGCAGAGTCATTGTTGAAAGTTTTATACATAATTGGCCTCTATGTTACATTATTTGTACCCCTTTTATACAGTTTTTAGACTTTGATATGATAAATAAATAGCCTACCTATTTGACAAGGAATTCAGTACCGGCGGCTTCACGACTTTACCGCCAGGCGACTATTCTGCATCGGTCGGAAGATCGAAATCAACCGTTGTAGTAATTAGGGAAAAGGAGCGTAGAATGAGAAACGTAGGCTCTAACAAGAAGCGCGTCGCAGCACTGGCTGTGACTATGCTGTTGTCATTTGTTCTGATCTTGGCGTTGGTCCCGGTACTTGCGCTTTACGCCCAGGGCTCGGACGACGAACGAGAAGGGGGGGATATCAGGCCTCAAGATGAGATTAGTGAGCTGGGCCTGGCCGACCCGCCCCCGTCGGGCTTCAGCGTACTGTATATGTTCACCGGCGCCAGCAATGACACCACCACCCCGGATACCATCGCCACCTCGGTCCACTGCACCAATTTCGGCTCGGCCAATGCCCAGGTTCAGGTTCAGTTCTTCAGTCCCGGCGCGGGGAGTACCTACTCCGCCACCCTGACCATCAATTCCAACCAAACCCGGACCTTCAGCACCCAGCCGACCGAAATCTACTTCGAAGACAGCAACGTCAACGCCGGCTTTCTCGACCAGGGTTCGGGCCGTGTCCTGGCCAACAAGTCTCATCTCATCTGCACCGCCCAGGTACTCGACCCCACCAACAACCAGCCGGTCTATCTGTCCGAACTTGAGATGTTTAGGCCGTGACGTCTTAGCTGGGGGACTGACTAATGAGAACGATAAAAATTATCACCAGCCTGGCACTCCTATCACTGTTGCTGTTCGTCCCGGTACTTGCGCTTTACGCCCAGGGCTCGGACGACGAACGAGAAGGGGGGGATATCAG
>JBFGLD010000271.1:0-7045 GCA_041576335.1 Anaerolineae bacterium
GTCACCCCCCGAAAAGTAAAATAAAACGACGGTTAATCTAACTATAGGGAAGTACAGCATAGTTGACAAACTGCTCCGGGATCTTTGATGTCTAAGGTTACCCCGGTTTTGTAAAGAGGAAGATAAGGTGTAAACTAAAGAACCGGGGGGGAAAAATGGAGAGCTTTTTTTGCCACCCTCAAGCGGGAAATGATCTATCGTGGTCACTATCTCACCCGGCAGTAAGCCAACACGGTCCGCTTCGATCATGTTGAAACTTTTTAGAATCGTGTTTGTCGACATTCGGCCTCGGGCTTTCTCAGTCCCGTTCATTTCGAGCAATTGGCCACTGTCGCATTATTTACGGTTCACTTTTCCGGGGCCGCCTCAATAAATAGCGTAAAGAGGATAGAACTATGCTAAGGCTGCTAGAAAAAATTGTCCTCGTTGTTGGCGGGTCTGGTGAAGTGGGTGAGGGAGTTGTCCGCCAGTTCCTAAAGAGCGGTGCGACAGTTGTCGTCCCCTCACGCTCGCAGGACAAATTAAATGATTTGCGGAGACGGCTTGAGGCTGGTGACAGCCTGGTAACGCTGGTGGCTGATGTTGGTCTCGTGCCGGGGGCAGAAGAACTCCGTGATAAAATCCACCAAGAGGTGGGTCAGCTTGATGCCGTGGTCGCTTCCTTGGGGCGGTGGTGGCAGGGACAGCCACTCACCGAAGTTTCGCTGGATTTGTGGCACAAGCTCATCGACAACAGCCTGACCGCCCACTTTATCACCGCCCGTACCTTTTTACCCGTCATCGCTGACAAAGTGGGCAGCAGCTATACGCTAATCAACGGTGCTGGAGGACTACACCCGGTGCCAACTGCCGGCCCGATATCAGTCTCGGCGGCAGCGCAGATGATGCTGCAAAAGGTGTTATCGGCTGAAGCTAAGCAAGCCGGGCAGCCAGTGCGCATCAATAGCCTGGTGCTGGCCACGCCAGTCATCACCCGCTCTCGACCGCAGGGAAAGCCGGAGTGGCTCACTGCTGATCACGCCGGTGAGTACGCTGTCTACCTGGCCTCTGAGGCCGGCAGCAGTGTAACCGGACAAACGATTATTTTCGAAAAACGATCCCAACTGCCAATTTAGTGGCTCGAGATTTTAACGAAGATTGACGATGCGCGGATGCGGGCTTTGGCGCAGCAGCGGGCTGACGGTCTGGCACACCCGCCACGGGCCGTACACATTGGTCTCAAACGCTTCCTGCACCACATTAAAAGGCATCTTTTTCTTAAACTGCTCTATTGTTCTGGACAAGACGTAACGAAATCGAGCCATCTCGGCGAGGGCGTCAGAGCCAGGGCTTTTTCAGGCAAAGCGTTCCTATCAAGTGCTTTTAGGGAGTAACCCACCTTGCCGTTACCGAAGCATCGCTCCAGAAAAACTGGGCCCGGCGATGGCCACGCGCACTTAGAAATAACCAATCTAAGAAATCTGTCCGGCAGGCGATTACCACAAAATTCTCCCGGCCAGCCTCACTTTCGGATTGAGTTGGTGACCTCGATTGCAGAAATTCAGGTAGGCCTGAGGTCGGCTTCTCACTGGGTATTCCGGGGCCTTCAGGCGCACAGTAGAAACGTCGACTCATCAGCTTTGTGGCTGCCCACTGTTGCTCGGCTAATTCGTCAGCGAAATGTAGGGTTGCTTGGCCCGCCAGCCGTAATTGTACTTTTTGCCGAGGGTGGTAAAACAGCCAACTAACTCCGGGATTGGTTTGGATATCTTTGACCTTACTTGACCGTCGATCACTGTGACAAATCAGGATCCGTTCCTCCTGATGCACCCGCCGCAGTACAACCGTGCGCAGGCTACATCTATCTGGACCGGTTGAGCCCAAAACCGGAGTGTGAAATGGGTCTTTAGCATCGGTCACACCCTGGGCAAGCATCTTCCAAGAGGTTATCAGAACATCTTCAAGGCTGTAATCATTTTTGACTTCAGTGATGGTTTTCATAAATCAATGAATTTCCACAGACTAAGACAGGAAGCAGTAACGTTTAAAGCGGCTTCAGGGGGACAATATCGATCTTAAACAGGGCCATTACCAATTTTCATAGCCCGGGCTTGATGAGTATCTTACCTGCGGTCATATTGTCTTTGTAGTGTAAAAGAGCCTCAACCGCTTCAGCCAGCCCGACCCGTCTTTGGATAGTTGTGCGCAGTTGTCCGCCGGCAATTAGCTTTTGCACGCGATTTGACTGACGAATTACGGTGAGCAACCCTCGCTTACGAAGCCATTCAGCAAGGAAAAAACCTTCCACTCGTTTATCCTGAAAGATCAGGCCTATGGGATTGATGCCACTGCATTCACTTTGCGACAATGCCCCGTAGACAAAGACAACTGCGCCCGCAGGCATTGCTTCCAGGATCTGGCCCGTCATTGCACCGGCAACTGCGTCAAACGCAGCCGTAACCTGTAGCTGGCTGCAGATGTCTACCAACTGCTGCTGAAAATTCGGAGCAGCTGAGTTGAGTACATGTTCTGCACCTAGCTCACGGAGCAAATCAACCTGCTGTGGTCGACGTACGATATTGACAAGTGGCGTTCCTGCATCCAGCGCTAAGCGGATGATCATACGTCCAGCTTGGCTGGCGGCAGCCGTTTGTATCACGGCTTTGGCGCCACGTTTCGTGGCCTCGTCAAGTAATCCTACCGCAGTCAGTGGATTCACCAGTAATGTTGCCCCTTGCTCAATGTCCAAATCTTTGTGCAGGGGGACACAGCCACCGAACGCGTCGGCTACGAAATATTCTGCCCATGTACCGTCCTGATCGCCTTGACTACCCACCGCCACCCGCCGTCCGACTAACCATTGCCCCATCAAGCTCCCTGCCGAGACGACCGTACCCGCACCCTCCCAGCCGGGTACAGTGGGCAGGGTCTTGACCACGCCGTACATCCGCTGCAAAAAGAGCAGATCGGATGGATTACAGGGCGCAGCTTCCATTTTTACGAGCACTTGCCGAGGCTTGAGCCTGGGCACCGGCCGAACGCCAAACTGAAGGCTTCGAATGGCTGTTTCTGGATCCGCATTGTAAGCGTTCAACACGAGTGCCTGCATTTCGGTTGGGATTTTGCTCATTCTCATTTCTCCCACGAATCATTTGTCTAAAATCTCGCGCCTGGATATTAGCTTGAGAAATATATTTTGTCAAGTATTTGACCTCGAACAACTTGATAAATGATGACAAAATATATACAACAAGGCCTGATTTTTAGAATTCTGCCGTGTTCGCACAACTTTACTCGCATTATTTTTTCACAAGTTCGGACGTGAGCCGGCGTTCGGACTCAACGTAGACATTAGATCAATGACCAGTCATAATTCAAAATGGTTGAGACGTATTGCGTAAAGAGGTCAGCTTACGCAATACAGTGTTGCGCCGCAACATTTGCGTCATCCGCGTGAATTTTTGGTATCACGTGTCAGGTATCCATGTTATATAGGATTGCGACCCCCGTTAAACTCGGCTAAAATACGTTAATATTGGTTAAATGCGTCTCGCCAGATGGGAAGGAGATCACACTAATCTGATGTTTCCTGATGACTCTACCCAACTTCTTGCCCAATTCCTGCCCTTTCGAGGTTTGTCCGCGGCCGGACTACAAGCTGTGATTCAAGCCGCCCAACAACGTCGGGTTGAGAGCAATGCCTTTTTCTTTCACCAAGGTGATCCGGCCGTCGCCTTCTACGTTCTTATTCAGGGGGAAGTGAAGCTAACCCAGGTGACGCCCGAAGGTCACCAGGTGCTCGTGCGTATCATCGGCCCCGGCGAGGGGTTCGGTATCATCGCTGCCCTGAGCGATGCCGTTCATCCCCTGACGGCCGACCTCACCGCGGCCGAAGTGTTGGCTCACTGGCCACAGACTATCCACGTCTTTATCCGCCACAAGATGGCCTGCCCGGGCTGTCCTGTGACCCGCCTTGAAACTTTGGCTGAGGTGACGGCGATTTACGGCCTGAATCTGGACCATTTCCTGAACAAATTGGTGCAGACAATTCAAGATTCTGGGGAAAGGATGTCAAGGTTATGGATGACAAATTAGCCAATTTCCGCCAAGTTCACCGGCAGGGCGTGCGATTAGTGACAGTGCAAAAAGATGAGCAATGATTTACGGAACGGGGCCCAAAAATCAGGAAAATATTATTGTCTTATAATTGATGAATGACAGAAAAAGGAGATCCGCTATGCAAGCCGCGGTTGGAATATTTAAAGACGATGAGAATGTTCAAAATGAAGTGACCAAAGGGCAAATCCACTTTGAAGGGAAGGACATTACCGACCTGGATATTACGGGCAGGGCCAGGCTTGGTCTGGGCATCGCCCAAGAACGCCCGCCAACTAGAGCATCGCGTCCAGAGAACAATGCGCCCTTTACCTATGAGGAATGTTTCGCCGCGCTTGAATACTATATCTGTGGAAGTGCCGCCAGGGCAGATGCCGATAAACCCCGCCGTTTAATCAGACGCCACCTGGATTACTGTCCCCATTTGACATGAGAAGCATGCCGACCTGCTGGAAAAGCTCGAACAAGTGACGCCACAAACTTTGGGGCAACAGATTGCTAATCTGGATACCCGCCTGGCCGAACTGGAAGCGCGGTTACCGGCTCATTCAATCCCCTCGGCCATGATTATGGAGATGGATGAGTTAGAGGAGCAACTGAGCGATAAGCAAGCGCGACTGGCGGCTCTGAACACCCAATCAATGGGTAAGACAAACAATTACTACCCAACAGCTTAACAATTTAATGGAGTTTCGACACCCAACACCCACCGCTACTGCGCCCCCCCATCGCCGTGGCCGACACAAACCTGCCTGCTCTAGCGTCCGGTGAGGAAATGCTTACCCCAGACGAGGTCGAGTCGCCCCCTCCAGATCCAATAGGCTTTGCTCTGGCCTGGAGTGTGCTGACAGGCATGGTGGCCGCGTTTAGCTATGCTGCCTGGCGGGTGGCGGCAGCTTGGCAACACTTGTTCCAATTAGGTCGCGCCTCTGTTCCGTACGCCAAAACATGGGCTATTCCTCTTCCGGCCTTGGTGGGGTTGGGTGTGGCCGCGTATCTGGCTTATGTAGAAATCACCCATGTTGAGGCGGTTTGTGGCCCCGTCGGCGAGTGCAACCTGGTGCAAGCCAGTCCATACGCTCAAATTCTGAGCATTCCCATCGCCGTGCTGGGAATGCTCAACTACATGGCCATCGGGGCGTTGTGGGGAGAGCAAAGATATGCGGTTATGGGCCTGGCCAACCTGGCAGGGTTAGGATTGTGGGCCCTGACCTTGGGGGGCGCTCTATTTTCTATTTATCTGACCTTGCTTGAAATCTTTGCCATTGGTGCTATTTGTGCTTGGTGCCTCAGTTCGGCGGTGATAACCACGGTTTTGATGCTATTAGTCATTGTGCCGTTGCCTGGTATGTCAGTGAGGCACCAATATATCTGAGAACGAGACGAGTCACGCCAAACTAAGGGGGTCCGTTGGTAAATCTCAAGCTTCACCGACATGTTTTGCAGAAAAGGAGATATGACTTTGTAACCTTTCTTGTGGGCCTGCATCTAACCTTGTAGGAAGTACAGCATAAACATTACCACAAAGTTTGGAGGTCCAAATATCATGTCATTACTCAAAGAAAATGATCGAAAACAGCTCATCGAAGATTTCAAGCTGCTTCAAGTACCGGTGAAAATTGTGCTGTTCACCCAGGAAAGGGAATGCCAATATTGTCGCGAAACTCGCATAATTGCGGAGGAGATCGGTGCCCTGTCCGACAAAATCTCTCTGGAACTCTACGACTTCGTAACCGATCAGGCGGTGGCGGACCAGTACGGGGTTGACAAAATCCCGGCCATGGTCATTCTGCGTGGCGAAGAGATGCTGAAGGATTATGGGATTCGTTACTACGGTATCCCCTCTGGCTACGAATTTAGCTCGCTCGTTGAAGACATTATGATGGTCTCGAAGGGTGAGTCTGGTTTGTCCGAGGAAACCAAAGCTCAGTTAGGCACCCTGACTCAGCCGCTTCATCTACAAGTCTTTGTTACCCCGACCTGCCCCTATTGCCCTCGAGCTGTACACCTGGCCCATCAACTGGCCCTCGAGAGCGACCTTGTCCGGGCCGATATGGTCGAGGCGACTGAATTTCCGCATCTGTCGATAAAATACGGGGTGCAAGGCGTGCCGCGAACCGTGATCAATGAGACGGTACATCTGGAAGGGGCAGCCCCCGAAGTTATGTTGATGGAAAAAGTTAAAGAAGCGGTGGGCGTAGTAGCTTAAAATTAGAGATCAAAATGATAAGTCTCCGATGAGGCTGCGTCAACTGCAGACAGTAAGATAAGAATGATAAAAGCAATATATTACAGGAGAAAAAATGACGACTGATTACGGGTTCCGAGCCACGCTAGATGTATCTTTCAAAGAAGCGATCGAACAAGCAACGGCTGTCTTGAAAGAAGAAGGCTTTGGCGTTCTGACTGAAATTGATGTCCAAGCAACCCTCAAGAAAAAACTGGATGCCGACTTTCGGCGCTATGTTATCTTGGGGGCTTGCAACCCTAAGCTGGCTTACCAAGCCCTACAAAGCGAATTGGAGATTGGCCTCCTCTTGCCCTGCAACGTGATTGTCTATGAGACAAGCGAGAGCCAATCCGTGGTTTCTATTGTCGACCCAATGTCGATGCTGGGCGTCGTCGCGAAAGACGAGTTAAAGAGCGTTGCCGATGAGGCCGCGGCTCGCCTAACGCGGGTTGTCAAGAAATTAGCCGGATAAGGCGAGGCTGACCAAATTTCTACGTTTGCCCTAAAGCCCAGAAGTCTTATAATTGAGCCGCAATCTTATGTGCTTTAAGATTGCTCTCCAAAGTGACTAAATTCTTAACGAGGTTTCTGGGTGTCTGACGAATCATGGCTGATTGAGCGTGCCCAACGAGGTGATCAAGCTGCTCTCGCCGAAATAGTAGAGCTGCACCAGGCCACCATCTACAATGTTGCCCTGCGGATGTGCGGCAATGCCTACGA
>JBFGLD010000272.1:0-7044 GCA_041576335.1 Anaerolineae bacterium
GGGCTGGACGAATGACACGGCTGCCAATTTGATAGCCTTTACGCAGTTCACCTATGATTTCGCCTTCATCGTGCGCTTCGCTTTCTTCGTAACTCACTGCCTCATGCAGGTTTGGATCAAATATGCCGTTAGTACTGATCGGCATGACATTTTGATCGTCCAATATTCTGTCTAATTTACGCTGGACCAGTCGAAAACCTTCTACCCAGCCAATAAGCTGCCCGTCTAAGTCTTCCGGTACATTTTGAAAAGCAAGATCCATATCGTCCAGGGCACCAATGACCCCGTCGAGCACTTCAGCTTTGATTTGATCGCGCTGAAGTTTACGCTGTTCTTCTTGACGTCGTTTGAAGTTAGCCAATTCGGCGGCGGCACGCTGCCACCTCTCCAAATTTTGAGCAGCTTCTTGACGCACCTGCTCAAGTTGGGCCATTAAATTAACGACTTCGAGTTCATCTTGAACCTCACTTTCGCCGGTTTCTTTCTGGGTTTGGGCCTGGTCAATGATTTCGGAGTCCGAAATCAAGACCTCCTCGTCTGAAGTGGCTGGCTCAGCTGCCGCTTCATTTGCAGCCGCCTCATCTTTTTCGGCAGTCTCCATAATAGCGGCCTCTGCGTCTTGATCAGTACTTTTACGTTTTGCCATAACATCCCTCTAATTTAGACTTAATCTGTAAACATGCAACATGGGTAAATGTTACATATACAAGTCGCTGATCAGATCGCTCATCAATCTTGACACGTACCGCACCACTGAAACGGTACGTTCGTAAGGCATGCGCACCGGGCCTAACACGCCCATCGCCCCTACAATTCTGTCATCAATACCATATCGAGCCAACACGATGCCAACTTCTGAAAGCTCTTCCCACTTGCCTTCACCGCCAATGATTATCTGTACCCCACCGTGCTGTAGAGCTTCGCTGACCAGCTGCTCAACAAATTGGCGCTCGTCAATGGCTCGAATAATTTGTTGGATACCTTCGCGATCCTTGAACTCCGGCTGATTCAAAATATTAAGCAGCCCGTCGTGGTAAACGTCGCTGCTTCGACGGGTATCAATTCGGCGCATTGTATCAATTATAACTTGGCTCACTTTTAATGCAATTTCGTCCAAGGGGATACCTGATTCTGCCACCTCGTCAACATCTAACCCCTTCCAGCTGTTGGAAAGCCGCCTGGCCAGCATACTCAGCTGATCTTGATCCAGCGGCGAATACAGGGTAAATATTTGCTGCTTTAGGGTACCCCCCTGTAAAACCAGGATCAACAAGGCGATGTCGTCGCGGATCGAAATGAGTTCAAGATGTTTTAGGCGACAACGTAGGCTTTTGGGGGCGGTGACCAGGGAAGCATTGCTGGACAGATGAGCCAACACCGCCGCACTTAAACGCAACCACTGGTCAATCTCGAGACGGGCCTGGTGAAATTGATGGGTGATCATACGCTGGTCGGAGTGGGACAAATCAACTTTTTCCATCAATCTTTCGACAAAGTAACGGTAGCCAAGTTCAGTTGGGACGCGCCCGGCCGACGTATGGGGTTGCATCAGATACCCCATTTCTTCTAGTGCTGCCATCTCGTTGCGAATCGTTGCCGAACTCACGCCTAAGTCGGAGCCGCCCGTGATATATTTGGAGCTAACGGGCACGGCTGACACGACATGGCGCTGAACTATGAAGCGTAGAACCTTCTGTTGTCGTTCTGTTAATCCTAAATTTACCATAAATCCGCCACATTTTAGCACTCCAGATGGTAGAGTGCTAAAAATGCACCCGAAATGATACCATAAAGTAAAAGACAAGTCAAGCGCTGGTAAATTTGGGCGCAACCTGTCCAAAATCTGAAACGCACCGTGAATGAGAGGGTATGTCATGCTGCTTACACCGTGGCCGGTTGAATTGTGACCCTTATAGAAACTTCCGATACAGCCGATATAGGCGATACAAGAACGGGTTATACACGTAATCATAAGCCCCGACGCTGCGTACGATATTGCCTCCAAAACCACGTTTGAAGCGGTAAACACCCCATAAACCATCCTGCCTGTGTTGAAACTCAGCCTCCAGGGTGTCCGGATTGGCGTCAGGGATGCCCCAAAGGTCATAGCAAGTACAACCGTGTTTCTTAGCCCATTGGATCGCTGCCCATTGGAGCAGATAACTGGGCATCAAATTTCGATGGCGGTTCGACGAGGCTCCATAAAAATAGTAGGCGTCCGTCCCTTGCCGAAAGGTCAGCAAGGCCGCCAGCGGTTCGCTCCCATACTCGGCAATAAGCAGGGCGCCGTGGTCGGGTGCAAACAAGGCGTATGCCGTCTGATAATAGTCAAGAGTGTGAATTCCAAAACCGTCGCGGGCCGCCGTAACACGCGCGAGTTCATAAAAGGTGGTGACGTCCGCGGCGTCGCCGTGGCGAATGGAGACTTTCTTTTTTCGAGCTAAACGGATGTTATAGCGGGTTTTTTGTTTCATGGCGGCCAGAATATGGTCCTCCTTACCGCTGATATCGATCACTTGAGAGGTGCGCGGCTGAATTGTGTCGGCGGCTACAAAGCCGGCCTGGCTTAATATCGCCGCTGCCGGCCGGGGACTCGTGGAGTCCGGATTACAGTCTGAGTCCCAAACGTGTGGTTCAATCTTAAGAAAGATAGCGCGTTGTTCCCTGGCTCGCTCGTGGACGGCTGAAAACAGGGCCTGGCATTGGTAGGGATTGGACCAATCAACGACCGGTCCCTTAGGAATGTAAGCGATACGCTGTCCTAAGGGTAGGCGGCGAAACAGAAGCTGGGCCGCTCCGCCTTCAATCTGAATACGCTCGACCGACCAGCCGAAACGGCTTTTCAACTCGCCCCAGGCCCACGTTTGAAGTAGGTGTCCCTGGAGGGTTGTAATAAAAGTGTCCCACTGCGTTTGGGTGGTTACCAACAACATCTCCAACATCAAAGTCCAACTATCGGTTCCTCGACTTATTCGCTGTTAGATTATACCATTGTCCGTGGCTAGACTGAAAAATATGAATATGTGACATATGGAACAATTGAATTTTCCTGTTATCGCAAATTGTGCTAGAATGGCGCAGGTTCGATTTCAATGCCACATCCTCGCTAATTTGATTCACAAAATATTTGGATTTTCGTTAAATTTTGAAGCATGTTATAATCGCGCTGCCACGGGGCAATCATTTGAGGAGCCGGCACGAGCCTAATAGCTCACCACCGATCATAAAGACTTGAGAGACAAACGGGAACTTTCGGGAATTTATACGTCTGCGAATGCCCCCCAGTTGCGAATTATGGAGGAGTAACACCCCATGCTACAGGATTTTGAATTCATCGGTGTCCTGGGTTTTATTACCGTTACCATTCCAATTGTTACGCTCATTATCGCTTGGATGCTTCGACCCAAAAAACCCAATCTGGCCAAGCAAGAGACCTACGAATCCGGGATCAAAACAATAGGTGAAACGTGGGTTCAGTTTAAAGCCCAATACTACATTTACGCCATTATTTTCGTCGTGTTTGATGTTGAAGCCGTGTTTCTCTTGCCTTTCGCGGTTGCTCTCAGGCAACTTCCCCTCTACGGGCTTGTATGGGCTATCGTATTCATGTTGCTGCTTTTTGATGGTCTACTCTACGCCTGGCGCAAAGGCGCGCTGCACTGGTCGTAATAATTTACCCGCCAAGGCGCTTAAGTGCCTTGGCTTCTTTACGTGATTTTATATTTTCAGGCAGTTAAGAAAGGTTCTGGAGATAGGCGTATGCAAGGTATCATTGATTTCATTGTAGGGTTAGGTATTCCCCTCGTCGACGAGGGAGTAGCTCGCTTGATCGCCTATGTAGTGCTGGCCAGCCTCATCGCAGTACTGGCGCCGGGCTCGCTCGTTATTTTAACCTGGTTAGAGCGCAAAATTATCGCCCGAATCCAGCGGCGGATCGGTCCGAACCGGGCTGGCCCATTTGGCCTGCTGCAGGGGATCGCCGATATGGTCAAGATGTTTACCAAAGAAGACATCACCCCGGCCAAGGCCGACCGGCTGATTTATAACATTGCGCCTGGCTTGGCGGTCATCTCGTCAATTATGGCGATGGCCATTATCCCGTTTGCTCCCGGCTTTGCCGGCACCAAGCTTAATGTCGGCGTGCTCTATATTATTGCGATCGGCGGCCTCGGGACGCTGGCGATTTTGATGGGCGGCTGGGCCTCCGATAATAAATATGCCTTGCTGGGGGCGTTTCGGGTGGTGGCCATGCTGTTGGCTTATGAAATACCGATGGTCATCGCCCTGGTTGTCGTAACTCTCGTGGCGGGCTCGATGTCGATGGTTGATATTGTGGTGGCGCAGACTTCTTTCCCGCTTGGTTGGAATGTCTTTGCGTTACCGCTGGCCTTCTTAATTTTCTTCGTGGCCGGTGTAGCCGAAACGGGTCGTTCCCCCTTTGACCTGATTGAGGCCGAGTCGGAAATTATCGCCGGGTTCCACACCGAGTACAGCGGAATTAAGTTCGGTCTGTTTATGATCGGCGAATATGTGCATATGTTCGCCCTGGCCTTTTTTACCGCGGTCCTCTTTTTTGGAGGGTGGCAGATTCCTTTTGTGCCGGCCGATATTCTGCCTGCACCGTTGGCTAATCTAGTGGGATTTGCGGCGTTGTTGGTTAAAACGTTTATTTTTGTTTTTATCATGATGTGGTTTCGGGGAACATTACCTCGCTTCCGCATCGATCATTTGCTTGATTTCTGCTGGAAATTCCTGGTTCCGGTTTCCTTGGTTTTGGTGATTGCAGTCGCGATTGTCGTCAGGCTGTTTGCCCCCGTCAGTGGCGTCCCCTGGGGGAAGGCCGGAGAGGTTGCTGCGTTATTAGCCGTAAATGTCATCGTGGCCGGGGCGTCACTGGTGATTGTAACGCGCCTGGCTCGTCAGAGCCGCAGCCGGGGCCTGAAGGCGGTCACCGCCGTCGAGGCAGCCCCCGCCAGTAAGTAATCAAATCTCTGCCGGAGGAGCGTACTAAAATGCCCGATCTTTCTACGATCAGCAGTTTATCAGAATTGGTCCCCATTGAGCAGATTGTTTTTTGGGTTATGACAGCCTTTACCCTCGGTGGCGCTATTGGCGTTGTCAGCAGCCGAAGATTGTTTCACAGCGCCCTCTACCTGATTCTATCCTTTTTCGGCGTCACCGGTTATTACGTACTGCTCAGCGCCGGATTCTTGGCCGTCGTGCAGTTGATGATTTACGTCGGCGCTATTGCTATCCTGATCGTCTTTGCTATTATGTTTTCTCGGCAGGCAGCTATGGAGTCACCCGATATTCAGACGAAAGGCGAAGCAAACCGGCAGTGGTGGATTAGCTTGCCGATTGTTTTTACCTTTTTTATCTTGCTTTATGTCATCGTCGGTTCAGTCAACTGGCCGGTGAGCGAGGCCGAACCAGTCGCCGATATGGTCACCGCATTAGGGCAGGCTTTTTTGGGGAGCTACCTGATTCCGTTTGAAGTGGTCGGTATTTTGCTGTCGGTGGCCTTGATCGGCGGCGTTATCTTGGCCCGCGAAAGAACCAAATCGGAGGAGACCCAGTGATGTTGGCTATTCCTTTATCCTGGTGGTTGACAGTTTCGGCCGCGCTATTTTCCCTAGGGCTGTACGGTGCCCTCTCCCGTAAAAATGCTATCGGTATTTTGATGGGCGTCGAATTGATTCTGAATGCGGTCAATATCAATTTTGTTGCGTTTTGGCGTTATGTCGCCCCCACTGATGTCGCCGGGCAAATGTTTGCAATTATTGTGATTACGGTAGCCGCTGCCGAGGCGGCCGTGGGTCTGGCGATTGTTATCGCCGTTTTTCGCCGCTTCAGATCTGCCGTTGTTCAAGAATTAGATATTCTTAGAAACTGAGGACCAATTGCTATTTGCAAATTGCCCAGTATCTTCTCAATAATTTACGGTACCGTAGGACAAACTTAAGATGACGGTAATGAGACCATGGAATTCTTGCTTAACTCAGTCTGGTTGATCCCAGTATATCCCCTGTTGGCCTTCGCGCTGATCATCGTGTTTGGCGTAAACCGCAGCAAAAAAGCGAGCGCGGGTTTGGCCATTGCCTCGATGGCTCTGGCAACACTCCACGCGTGGGCCATTGTTTTTCTTGTGGTCATTCCGGCGTATGCGGCGGCTGACCACCACGGCATTCACGTTGACGGCTGGGAATTGATCGTACCCTGGTTGTCAACCGGCACCACTGTCTTCTTTATGGGCTTTGCCGTCGACGGGCTCACGGCGGCGATGCTTTTTATGGTGCCCTTTGTTTGTTTGCTCATCTTCATCTATTCCACCGAATATATGGAGGGATATGAAGCCGAATTCGGTCGCTACGCTCGTTTCTTTGCTTACATTTCGCTCTTCGCGGCCGGGATGTTGATGTTGGTGATTGCCAATAATCTGCTTCTTCTCTTCATGGCCTGGGAGATAATGGGCCTTTGTTCTTATCTTCTAATCGGTTTCTGGTTTGAGAAAACTTATCCCGATGAGGCCGAGGTTGCCACCCCGGCGAATCCGATTCAGACGATCTTTTTCTGGCGATATGCTGGCCCCGATAAGGTCTCGCCTAAATTAGCCGCGCTCAAAGCATTTCTGACGACGCGGATCGGCGATATCCTATTATTTGCCGGTATGATGCTCCTATGGAGCGAGACCGGTACCCTCAACTTCCGCCTTCTGTTTGAGCCGGAAACGCTAGAGCTGCTGACCGATGTGACCCTGTGGGGTATTCCTGTGGCCACCTTAAGCGCTCTGCTAATCTTTGGCGGCGTCGTCGGAAAGAGTGCCCAGTTTCCACTCCACGTCTGGCTGCCCGATGCCATGGAAGGTCCCACGCCCGTTTCTGCCCTCATTCACGCGGCAACTATGGTTTCGGCAGGTGTCTATTTGTTGGCGCGGATGCTGCCTTTATTTACGACGATTGAAGATGGTGCGGCGATGCAATGGGTGGTAATCATTGGGGCGATTACGGTGCTGTTGGGGGCAACCATTGGCATGGCCCAATACGA
>JBFGLD010000273.1:0-7031 GCA_041576335.1 Anaerolineae bacterium
CGCGTTTCCAGGCTACGTAAGACAAATCCAGATCCTCAGTGTACATGGGGCGGAACAGCGAATCGAAGCCGCCAATTGTCTCAAATTTGCGCCGGTCGTAGATCGAGGCGCCGCCACAAGCATACAAAGACGGGGCGGCCTGCCCCCGGTTTTCGACGACCCAATGCCGGACCAAGCCTTTGTCCCACACGCCAATGCGACGACCCGAGTCGACGGTCTTGCGATCCCAGCGCAGCATCCAACTGGCTAAGGCAAACATATCGGCCTGGTCAAAATGGCGCTGCCAGTGGACAAAGAAATCTTTCTCCAACAAGACGTCATTATTCAGGAGCAGAACATAATCTTGGCTGCATTCCAAAACGGCTCGGTTGGCCGTTTTACCAAAACCTCCCTTTTCGCCGGGAACAATCAAATTGACGTTTGGGAACTCGCGGCGGATGAGAGCCGCACTGCCGTCTGTACTGTGGTCGTCGACAATGACGATGTCGTACGGCTTGGGCAGGCCGGCATATTCGTAAGCTGCCTGAACCGAATTCAGGCATTGGGCCACGATATCTTCACCGTTCCAGTTTGGGATAGCGACGCTAATATTTTTGGTAGACATAGATCATCTCGGTTTAGGGAGCACAGAATTGCTTGCAGAAGTTACAGCGGCACGGAAAAATCTACTAGAACCACTTACATAGTGCGCTGTGCTTTCCCGTACGACTCTGCGTCATATAAATTTACGCTCCGCAGTAATTGTTGGTGAGCTGAAGCACTGACTTAATGCTTTGTGGTACGAAGCCAGCGTCGCCTCTCCGGCGCGCTGCCAGGTAAAATTTGCCAAAACGTGTTCACGTAGTGTTTCTGTTGAAGGTGCTTGCAGCGCGGCTTCGACCGCTGCCCGGATCGAGACCGGATCGTCCGGGTAACAGTACCAGGCCAGGTCACCGAAGTAGTCGCTGGTCGAGCCTATCGACGTTGTGACTACGCGGCAGCCGGCCGCGGCTGCCTCCAGGCTGGCCAAGCCAGGTGTCTCTCGCCAACTGGGCAGCGCATGAACCGCGGCCAGGGCATAAATACCGGGCAGTTCTTCGTGGGGCAGCCGGTCGATGAAGATGACATTGCCTCGCTCGGCCCCGCGGGTCCGGCACATTTCGGCATATTCCGGCATGGCTGCTGCCGGCTGTCCGATGAAGACCAGCGTGACCGGGAAGTCATATAGAGCCTCGATCAGCCCCAGTTGGTTCTTGACCGGTGAGATAGCCCCCACTTCCAGCACAAAATCCCGCACTCCGTAGGTTTCCACAAAAGTTTGGCTGGGTTGCGGAACCGGCTCGAATAGAGCGGGCGCGATGCCATTAGGGACGACATCCACTTTTTGGTGGAAGGTACCGTTGAGGCCGAAGGTTTGGTGTAGCAGATCGGCCTCGGATTGCGAATTCGGTAAAACCCGGTTGGCCTGTTCCAACAAACGGCGCTGGATCTGCCACGTGCTGGTCAGCGGCCCCTTTTTTTGCTGCCAATTCGTATAGATATCGCGTGCGCGGGTCTTACCCAACAAGCGGGCCAAAAGAGACCAGCGGGCGCTGCCGTCGATGGCGAATTCAAACCAATGGTCCAACATATCCCAATAGATTGACGACAAGACGATGGGAATAGTTTTGCGCTGCAGTACCTCGTAGGCGGTCCGGGAAGACTCGGCCGTTTGAATATTGAATATGTGAGCCAGGTCAACCGGCGGTAGGTTGGACAGGTTATCCGTGCCGCGCACTTCGACCGTAACCCCCTGGGTCTCCAAGGCGGCTTTGGTTTTGAGCATTTGAATGGTATCACCACCCAGATTGCGTTGTGCGTCTTCTCGAATAACATGCAGAACTTGCATACGCTGTTTGCACCTCTGCTATGATAGACTGTAACTCTGTGTCAAATGACAACAGATAAATTTACTGTGCAGTTACTTACACAACACCTTACAGGACGGTATTTCGATTTTGTTTCGGTTGAGCTGATTATTTTTGGGAGAAATCGAGGGGCGACAATAATTGTCCAGCTTCGCCGCGGAATAACCGGAGATTCAGGTATCGGCGCGCTTTATATTCGGGTTGGGGCGTCCTGGCTTGGCCAAAATCTGGATAACATCAGGCCGGGTGAGTGCCTAGTTCGGCATTAGCGGATCTGGCGCTTAAAGATGGCGAAAGGACCTGCTCATAACTGTCCAAAATACGTTGAGCTGTATTGGGCCAGGTAAACTTGGCGGACCAGGCATAGCCAAGCTGCCTCAGGAGCTCGGCCTCCGCAGGATTTCCCAGCACCCTAATCAAATGTTGGGCGAGGGTTTTTTCATCCTCGGCATCCATCAGCAGAGCTGCGTTTCCGGCGACTTCGGGGATTGAACCTCGGTCGGAGGCGATGACGGGCGCGCCGCAGGTCATGGCTTCCAAAACCGGCATGCCAAAGCCCTCAATCCACGATGGGAAAACAAATGCGTTAGCCATACTATACATTGCCATCAAGTCTGGCCATGAGGGGCGGACCAATAGACGAGCATGTCCGGCCAGCACCGCCTCTTCTATAATAGGCAGGGGATCGGGCCGGCGGCAGAAAAAGATGATTTGAAAATGCTGCCGTAAGTCCTCCGGCAGAAGCGCCCAGGCGCGAATAATTACGCCCGGATTTTTTAGTGCGTCGGCCATAATGAAAGGTTTGATCAAACCATGCCGGCGGCGCACATCCGCTAACTGTGTTTCATCCCGAACGGGCTTGACGTCCGGCGGTACACCGTGGGGAATCGATATAATCGCTTGCGGAGCCAGCTTGCCGTATGTGGCGATCTCCCGCCGCGAATATTCAGATATCGTTAGGATCAGGTCTGCCTGGTGAACGGCTCGGGTGGTGCAGTAGTGCAGATAGGCCATCAGCGCAATGTTTCGCGGGGTTTTGGAGTTACTGTAGCCGAGCCCTTCAATAATCTGAGCCATTTTATGCAGATTAATTGCATCGTGCACCGTGACGATCGTCCGGGCAGTTGCCGGACCGAAGCCATAATTGGCCGGAAAGTGGGCTATATCGAGACCATCTCTAGCCATTTGCCGCCGCATATAGAAATCGTTGTAAATACTGGATATTCCATTGCGGTAGGCCAGGTAGCGTACGGTCGCGTGAGCGGGCAAGTTCTGCAATTCAAAGCGGCTTTTTGTATCGGCGTAAAGGAAGATCCGGTGGTTGGGGGCCAAGTCAATCAAAGCCGACACGAAGTAGGCTACGTAATTACGTACGCCGCCCATCAAGCCGTGTGATAGATAGCGGACATCGATGCCAATGCGCATGATCTTAGATCCTTTCTAACCGTAACCGTACGCCCTCGACATAACCAATAGCCAAGGCCAGCGTAATCGTGGCCATTACTGTCATGGAGAGCACAAATACCTTGATTTTCTGGACGGGTCCGTCCGGCCACCTGTGCCCCGAATTGATCTGAACGGTTGGGCGTATTGTTGCGCGCCACAGCCTCCGGGCCAGCCAAATGACGAGCGGCAGCGCCGCTAGCAGCCAGCGCCAGTTCTTCGATACAAGCGTTAGCAGCAGGCAGATCAGGCACAGCAGACCGGCCAGACCCAACCCGACCCACAGGCTGAGATGATCCCAGTATAAATCTGGAAAAAGGCCGGCTTGGCCATCTCCCCGGCCGTAGGTGCGAACCTGCCGGAAAAGCTGCCGCAGCGACGATTTAAGATACCAGCTAACGGTAGCTTCCGGTACGAACGCCCAGCGCGTCGTGTGCCGCTTTAACCTAATGTCAAAGAGGGTATCTTCACCGGTTAAGGTTAGCCATTCCGGAAAGCCGCCTGCGGCATGCCAGGCTGCTTTACGAAAAGCAAGGGAGCGGGCAGACGGTAGAAATTCCTGGGGTTTGATCAAGCTAATGGGTGGGACCAGATAGATGGCTATCAGACGCTGCAAATCGCTGCACTGAATTGCTTCATAATACCCTGCGACCACCTCCAAATTTGGGTTGACCGCAAAAGGGCCACTAATGGCCGCCAGCCAGCCAGCCGGAACCAGGCAACCTGCGTCCGTCGAGGCAATAATCGGGCCGCTTGCCTGCTCAATCGCTAAATTGCGACCTCGAGCAATGTTGACCCCTGCTGCTTGTAGCGTTTTAACAGGGATCGGGCTGCGGGCAGCCCAGCCCTGCAGCCGCTCAAATGTACCATCGGTTGAGCCACCGTCTACGATGACGATTTCGTTGGGCAGTCGGGTTTGGGTCAGAAGCGAGTCGAGCCAGGCTTCAATGGTGGCTGCTTCATTTTTGACTGTGGCAATCAGAGAAATTGACGGGCGTGGGGCCCGGGCGTCGGGCAGAGGGAGACCCGCCGCAAGGCCGTTTTTTACAGCCGTACCATTGACGGACCAAGCGCCTGAGGTGAACAACTCTATTTCGGTGTTGTCAACAACAGGGTGGAGGTTTCGGCGGAGTTCTCGGTAGAAACGCATTGTTGGATTTTCTCCCAGATTTGGCCGGCTCGAGCCGACCACGTATTTTGCCGAGCATAGGCCAGGCGACGATCTGTTAACCGGTCATCTGTCTCGGCCAATGCCGCGGCGATACTTTCTTCAAAAGATCGTTGCGGTCCGGCAATATAAATAGCATCGGCGAAGCGATCTACGCCGGCCACTGAAGTCGTAATAATAGGCTTGCCGGTAGCCAGGTAGTCGTACAGTTTGATGGGATCCATACTGGCCGTCAAGGCATCCACCGTGTGCGGAATGAGACAAATGTCGAGTTGACCCAAAATACCGGGCAGGGCCTCGTACGGCCGGGGGCCAACGAAATGGACATTCGGTAGCTGTCCTAAGATCTCAGCTTCGTTGACCCGGTTGCTCCACACTGGCCCCATCATCACAATTGACCAGGTGGGATGGCACTTGGCGATGGTTTGTAATAAATCGAAATCAACCCGGTCGCCAATTTGCCCCATATAGCCCAGGCGGGGTCTCGAAATTTTTGCTACTTCCGCATCAGGAGTCTGGCTGTTTCCGTTAAGGTTGAGCAAGCTGGTGGCGTTGGGCATCCAGACTGTGCGGGGGTTCATCGCTTTAGCCCGTTCGTATAGTGATAATGATACAGCTGTGACCAGGTCGGCTTCCCGGATCAGACGGCCATTGCGGGCAACGATTTCATCTTTTGGCAGCGACTGGAGCTCGAAACTGGCCCAATCGTCGGTCCAGTCGTAGCACAGGGCTGCCCGCTCTGAAAAAGCGTCGAGGGCGAAGCTTTGCGTAGGGTGGCAGGTATAAATCAGCAGATCGTCACCGGGTAGTTTGTTGAGCGCAGCTCTAAGCCGGTTGTAGTAGAGCCCATCATTCATTGCCAACAGCGGCTCAAAGCGACGTACGGTCTCGGATTTGGACAGCGGAACGGTTTTTGTCGAGCCGGTATAGCTCCACACGTCGTCGAGCATGTGCTGCGGTTGGCCAGACAAAGCACGCCGGTGGGCTTGCTTATCCTGGCCAAGATGACTCTCCTCAAAGCGGCCACGCACCGCATCCAGTATGCTGGTGTTAACCGGCGGGCTGACGTACAGCACCGAGGCTACTTCCGGGCGCTTCGACAGTTCGTGAGCCAGGCGCTGCTTGCGCCGCCACAAGTTACTCCATTCGTGGGCTGAAAAGAAGAGGATTTTGTAAGTTGGCATAGTAGTCATTAGAGATTGGCAACTGGAGATTAGAGATTAGGAAATTGGATTCAGTCTCTAAAATCCGATCTATTATCTACTGATCTCGTGCAAAATTATAGTAACTCCTTCAAGGAACCGGGCGGCGTCGCCACCAGTCCGTTATCAATAAAAACCCGGAACCACACTTCCAAAATGAGTAGTTGCCAGATGAGCTGTGTTGTGCGATGATCGTTCAAATTTCCGGCCAGGAGCGGCTCAACCACCTCGGGATTGTAGATGCCGCGCGCCTGCGCCGCTGGGCTGAGTAGCAACTTGCGGGTATAGTCAAGCAGGCCGTCTCGCAGCCAGGCGTGAAAGGGCGGACCAAAACCCCGTTTGGGCCGGTTTAAGATCGCATCCGGTAAAACCCCCTGCATAGCTCTGCGCAAAATGTATTTGCTCGTGCCGTTCTGCAGTTTTAGATGGGAGGGTAATGCCAGCGCCCACTCGATGAGCCGATAGTCGAGGAAGGGCAGCCGCCCTTCAAGCGAGACTCCCATTGTCATGCGGTCGGTCATCGGCAGCAGATCATCTGACATATAGGTATTAATATCCACAAACATCAACCGGTTCATGGGCTCAGCCCCGTTGAGCCGCCGAAAGTGCTCGCGCACAATGGCGGCATAAGGCCGACCGTTACGGCCGGTCAACACCTGCCGCTCGGCATCGGTAAACCAGGTGGCGTCGTCGTAGTAGTGACGCGGAACATCGCGTACGTTCACGTGGACGCGATTGCCGAAGCCGGGACTGTACAGCTTGCCCACTTCCACGGCCAACTGGCGCAGTGGGGCCGGAATGGTTTGCAGCAGCCGCCGCTTGACCGGCACCTGCCCGATTCGGTAGCGATCGTAACCGGCGAAGAGTTCATCTCCGCCGGCGCCGGCCAGCACGACCTTCACCTGTTGGCGGGCCAAGGTCGAGATGATATACAGCGGCAGGGTCGAACCGTCGCCCATCGGTTCGTCGAGCAGCCACACCAGGCGCGGCAACAAGTTCCACATGTCGTCGGCAGAGACAGTGATGTCGAAGTGTTCGGTGCCGTACTTCTGGGCCACAGCGCGGGCGCCGGAGCGCTCATCCCACTCGGCCCCCTCAAAGCCAACGGCAAACGTTTTGAGCTGAGCGCCGGCTGTCGTCTTGGCGGCATAAGCGACGACACTGGTCGAGTCCATGCCGGCACTCAAAAAGGCGCCGACGGGAACATCGCTGCGCATTTGGATGCGGACCGCATCGGCGAATAGAGGCCGAAACTCCTCGACCGCTTCTTCAAGCGTGAGGTTGCTGGGCTGGATTTGTTCCGGATACCAGTACGGTTTGACCTCAATACCC
>JBFGLD010000274.1:0-7009 GCA_041576335.1 Anaerolineae bacterium
CGGCCCCGATCCAGGCCGCTGCAGGCCCCGTGCCGATTGAAGGTATAAGTGGTGAGGAGTTATTTGCCAACGCGGCGTGTAACAGCTGCCACCAACTGGATGCGGCGGGGGCTGTAGGAGGCGTAGGTCCCAGTCTTAACAACGTCGGCAGCCGCCTCAGCCAGGATGAAATTATTCAATCTATCGTCAATCCAAATACGGTTATTGCCCAAAACTGCCCGGCTGGCCCGTGTCTCCCAAATGTGATGCCCCAAAATTTCGGTGAACGCTTAACCGCCGAACAAATAGATGCGCTGGCTACCTACTTGTCGGAACAAAAGTAAAGGAGGAATAATAAATGACTGTTGCCGTTCAGCAGCAAAGATCTGCCATTGACCAACCTTTGATTAATTTGGGTTTGGTCCGATCACATTTAATTGCTGGTTTTGTTTTTCTGATTGTGGCCATGTTAATGGGTATTCTCTACGCTTTTCAATTCAACAACCTTTACCCCTTCCCTGGTATCGAATTTTTATCGCCGGGTCGGATCCGCATGGTTCACACGAATGGTGTAGCCTACGGCTTTATAGTCAACGTCTACTTGGGGGCACTTTATTGGGTCGTACCCCGTCTCACCAGGCGTCGGGTGCTCGACGATCGTCTTGGGTGGCTCATATTTTGGGTCTACCTATTCATCATTTTGTGGACTGTTGTCGGCATTTTGGCCGGTTACGCTCAGGCTGTGGAATGGGGTGAAACGCCCAACGCCTTTAGCCCTAACGGCAGCCTACTTTTTCCCATCGACACCTTGGTGATGGTCGGTTTAATTCTGATTGCCATCCAATTTCTGACGCCAATCTTCCAGTTTGGGAGCAAGCAGCCCATGTACGTCAGCCTGTGGTACTTTTCCGTGGCCTTTATTTGGGTTATCCTAACCTACGGTATGGGCAATTACCTGCCGGAGTTCATCCCCGGCGCGGGCGGAGCCACCTTCGTCGGTCTTTACATTCACGATTTGGTCGGCTTATTAGTCACCCCGCTCGGGTGGGGCATGATGTACTATTTCGTCCCGGCTATACTCAAGAAACCCATCTGGAGCCACGCCGTTTCGCTGTTGGGTTTCTGGGGCCTGGCTTTCTTTTACCCACTTCAAGGCGTGCACCACTTCATCTACAGTACCATTCCCATGTTTGCTCAATTTGGGGCGGTCGTATCGACCGTTGCCATCGAGATTATGGTGGTGACCGTGTTCATCAACTTCTTTATGACCTTGCGAGGGCGGGAAATTGCGCCGGTAACAAATATGCCCATTCGCTGGTTCTACACGGGTATGGTCTTTTACGTCATTACTTGTATCCAATGTGCCGTTCACGTACAGTTCTGGGCCCAGGAGTTTATCCATTTCACCGATTGGGTGGTGGGACACGCCCACCTGATCATGTTTGGTACCTTCGGATTCTGGCTGATTGGTATCACCACCGATTTGTGGCCGCGCGTCTTAGGTCGTAAAAATTGGTGGTCGCCGGCCATTCACGAGTGGGTATTTTGGATGTGCACCATCGGGCTCGCCTCAATGTTTGTCGGGCTGACCTCAGCCGGACTGGTCGAAGGCTTTCTCTGGAAAGGGTTGGCCCCTTGGGAGGTGTCGCTGGAGTCGGTTCGATTGATCTGGCTCTTCCGCACGGCTACCGGTATATTAATGTTCGCCGGCGTGCTGCTGTTTGCTTTCAATATGTATATGACCGCTACCACACCCGAAGCCGAGGAAGCGGGTGTTGGTCTCGGGGCAGCAGTACCGGCCAAGTAAGGCAGGAGATGATGTTATGGAAAAAACGATTGAAAAATTTCAATTCATATTTTTGGTAGCCGGAGTGGGTTTCTTCGTGTTGGCTTTCATCGTATCCGGTATCTTAACGGTCAATGCGGTGAGCGGGTTACCATACACGACCTTGGACGAAATATCCCGGGATGTCAGCCCTTTCTTTATTGCCTTATCCCAACAATATCCGGACCAATTTGGTAAATATTACCCAGGTGGTCCCACCTCCGAAAATTATCGGGAAGCGCTCAATCTAGGTCGCAACACCTACATTGCCGAAGCCTGCTGGCACTGTCACAGCCAGCAAGTACGGCCCGTGGCCAATGAAAATGTCCGTTTCGGACCGGTCTCCACCGCCGCCGAGCAGCAGCACGAACTTATGATGCCCCAGCTGATGGGAACCCGCCGGGTCGGCCCGGACCTGTCGCGCGAGTCGGGCTTTCGCTCCAACGATTGGCACGTTGCTCACTTCTACAACCCACGGTCAGTCTCCCCCACCTCGGTCATGCCGAGCTATACATGGTTTTTCGATAGGGTTGGTGCCAACACGCCGCAGCCGAATAAAAAAGGCATAGCGATGATCACCTATATGCAATGGCTTGGAAGTAACGTCGAGCAGCAGTAAGAAATGACATAGGAGCATTACCATGGCAAACAAACGTTCAAGAGACGGCAGATTCATATCGGTGCTGGTCGTAGCTGTTACAATATTTGCCGCCGGACTCACCTTTCTCTTCAAACTTTACGAGTTTGTGGCGGCTTCGACCACCGGCATCTTGCCCGGTATCATTACTGCAACCGTACTGCCTTACTTTTTCATCAGTGCCGGCTTCCTGATTTTGGCCGCCTGGGCCTGGGCCGGAGGGCACTACAAGAACATCGAGAGTCCCAAACGGGATATGCTCTTGCAAGAACAAGAGTATGAGGATTTGGAGAGACGAAATAAGCTGTTCTACGAATAGAAAGGACCCAGTCAATGGACGAAGGAACTGAACCAGAAACTATCCTTCACACCAATCAAAAAGAGAACCAGGAAGAACATGCCGATGAGCAAACCCCGGTTGGGAGCCCGTCAACGACGCTATTTCCCCACGAGGCTCCAACAGAGCATTGGGATATTGATTTTAACGATAGTAAACAGTCCTATCAAGGTACGGATCTACCCATCTGGCTCTTGGCAGGCTGGGCTACATTTATTATCTGGGCCGTAATTTACCTCATTTCCGGCTTACCCACCGCTTTTTAACGAAATTGGGAGATTTGGAAATTGGGATACGGAAAGTTCGGCATTCAAATAGGCTTTAGCCTCGTCTTACTCACGCTGCTGACAACGGCTTGTAACCCTCACGGACTGTGGCCGGCTCAGAGCCAAGCCACGTTGGCCGCGATGACCGTGATCGACCCGGCTAATGTCTGCCGGGTAGACTATGCCCCAGCTGCTGCTTCAACCTTTTTTGTGCTCCTGGGTGCCGGTCTGCTGACCGGGTTGAGCCACTGCATTGGCATGTGCGGGCCGCTGGTGAGTGTATTTTCAATGCGCCGCCGCGCTGCAGGGCAAGATAGCTCGACCCCCCTGGCCATATTTCAACTAGGGCGTTTGACCACCTATTTATTGTTGGGCGTGTTGTTCGGCAGCGCCGGCAGCCTAATAACAGTAGCTGTTCGTGACTGGCAGAGTATTGTCTCAGTCGCCTTAGGCCTCCTGATGATCCTGGTGGGTTTAGGTCTCCTTGGGCTTGTGCCTCTCCAGCGCTGGCTGGCCGCGCTTGGACTGGCCCGCCTGGTAACAGCCGGGCTGAAACGGTGGCTGGCCTCTAATCACCCGGCAGCGCCCTTTGGGCTGGGGTTGGCCAATGGGCTGCTACCCTGTGGGCCTGTTTACGCCATGGCGATTCTGGCCGCGGTCAGCGGCGACCCGGTTAAAGGGGCCAGCGTTATGCTTATATTCGGCCTGGGGACACTGCCGGCTATGCTCGGTTTGGGCTTTGCGGCCACGCACCTGGGCCTTCGGCTCCGCAGCCATCTATACCGCATCGCCGCTTTCTTGGTAATCATTGTAGGGTTGCAGCTTACGCTGCGCGGGTTGGCCGTGAGTGGACAGGTATCCCATGCTGCGATTGGAAACGTGATGCTATGGTAGCTCAAACGTCAAGTCCCACCTCGCCCCTTTCCGGAAGCCATGCCGTCTCCAGTCCCCCCTCGGCGACCCGCTGCGCCTTATGCGGTTTGCCAACTACACGCCACATCATAGCCGCATTTGACAATCAAGACCTGGCTTTTTGCTGCTTCGGCTGCCAGCACATCTACGAAATCGTTGCCCCCGACCTGGCTCACGGGGTTAACCTCCAACACGCTATGGGCCGGGCCGGCTTAGATCTCAACGCGCCTTGCTGCCGGGGTGCTATTTACGGCGATCCCGCCGAGCAAGCAAAAATTACACTGTCACGGCTAATGCTCAATGCTTTCTTGGCGATGATGGTGATGGTGCTCAGCCTGGCGCTCTATTCAGACCTGTTCTTCGGCAATTGGGGTGATTCCGGCCAGGGCGTACGTTCGATGCTGCAGGTCATGACGATGTTGTTTGCCACCCCGGCTGTGCTGCTGCTGGCTATTCCCATCCTGGAAGATGCTGTCTTCACGTTTCAAGTTTATCGACAATTAACGACCAGCGCTCTTATTGCCTTGGGCAGCCTGGCGGCTTACGCCCTTTCGGTTTATACAACATTTACCGGGCAGGGCCATACCTATTTTGAAACCGCCACAATGACCCTACTCCTGGTGACGGTCGGACGTTGGTTAGATGCCAAAACTCAGGTCGATAGCAGGCAGGCCCTGGACGAACTGCTGGCCCGCGCACCCGCCGAAGCCAGACTGCTTGCAGCCGATGGTCATGAGATTTGTACTCCGGTCGAAACGTTACGAGCCGGTGATCGGATCCGGGTGCGCCCCGGCGAAAACTTTGCCGTCGACGGCCGGATCATCGCCGGCGAGGGAAGGGTCAACGAGGCCAATATAACCGGCGAGGCAAAGCCGGTCTACAAAGGGCCAGAGTTCACAGTTTACGCCGGAACAACAAATCTTGACGGTAGCTTTGTCGTCGAAGCAGCTCAAGTCGGCGAGGGTCGAGTTATGGGTAAGCTAATCCGGCTGTTAGATGAAGCGCGTCTGCATCGAGCTCCCATCGAGCGTCTGGCCGACCGGGTGGCAGCCTATTTTGTACCGACAATTATTATCCTGGCCCTGGGTACGTTTGTTTTTTGGACCTGGCAAGTCGGCTTTGAACGCGGACTGCTTAACAGTTTAGCCGTATTACTGATTGCCTGTCCCTGCGCCTTGGGGATCGCCACGCCCTTAGCAATTTGGGCTGCGCTGGGCCGCGCAGCGCAAGAAGGCATCCTCATTCGCGATAGTCTGACCTTAGAAAAATTGTCCCGTATCCGGCATATCTTTTTTGATAAAACCGGGACACTGACTACAGGGGAACCGGAGTTGGCAGAAGTTTTCGTTGAAGAGAGTACGAGCTTGGAAGATTTTGAGAAATCGTGCCCTGTGCTGGCTGAACACCAGCCTGAGGCCCCGGCCGGTTCAGCCAGCCAAATTAGAAGTATTGTCAAATCGCCGTTTGCGCATTCACCAAACAATCATCCGCACCATTTGCTGCAAATCGCAGCGTCGCTTGAACATCACTCTGAGCATCCCTTAGCTCGCTCGATCGAAGTCGCCGCTGTCAAAGTGGGATTACCTTTGTTACCGGTCGAAAATTTCCGGGCCATTCCCGGTCTAGGTATTAGAGGAAAGATTGAAAAACAAGATTTTTATCTTGGCAGTTGGCAGCTGGTCACGCAGCAAAAGCTCGGTTTTACATCCGAACTTCAGGCCAGGAGAAGCCATCTTGAGCAGGCCGGCTTAACCGTGGTCTATCTTGGGTGGGCGGGAAAGGTCTACGGTCTTTTTGGGTTTGTCGAGACAATTCGTCCCGATGCGCCAGCGATCCTAGAGGGCTTGAAAGCGCGCCAATTAAATCTCCAGGTTCTCACCGGCGATAGCACGGCCGCCGGAACGGCATTGGGTCGACGGTTAGGTATAGCGGTACAAAGCCAACTTCTGCCCCACGAAAAGGTTCGCCTCATCGAACAAGCCGAAGCCGATCAGCCTGTGGTTATGGTCGGTGACGGCCTTAACGACGCTCCTGCCCTGGCTCGGGCTAGCGTCGGCATCGCCTTGGGTTGTGGGGCCGATGTAACGCGCGAAGCTGCCGACGTCAGCCTTATCGGCAGCGACCTGACCCAAATTACCTGGACCCTGGCCCTGGCTCAGCGCACTTACCGGACCATTGGCTGGAACTTAGCCTGGGCCTTTGCCTATAATATTATTGGCGTGGCTCTGGCCATGGCCGGTTACCTTCATCCGGTTTTGGCCGCGGCAGCAATGGTACTTAGCAGTGTTATGGTTATCGGTAATTCGTTAAGGATCTTTAGAGTGGCCGGGTAGCCCACGACCGAATAAGCTGCAACTTTGCTACCTGCAATTAGATAACCCTGTTGTTTTTACTTTAAGGAGTACATAACAATGAACAGACTTTGGCAAGGCGTTAAGCAGAATTTCTGGCCTATTTCAGCCATAATTTTTTGCCCCTGCCATCTACCGTTAACGATGGCCGCGGTGGCCAGCTTAACGGCCGGTACTGCCCTGGGGGCTTACCTTTCAATGTACTACAACTCGATCGAGTCGGTGTTGGCCGTTGCCTTTTCGTTCTATTTTGTGGTAGCTTTCATGATTTGGGTCGTGAGTGGCCCTAAACAGCCCAATGGGGCAGCTTGTGTCGTCGACGCCACCGGCAAGAAACAGCTTAGCGGCCTTTCAACCAAGAATATCATTGTCTGGGGCGTCATCGGTATGTTTATGATGCCGGCGCTTGTCTCCATCAGCTTTTTCACAGAGCGGAATTTGGCCGAAAATACCGTCCTCTACAGCGTTGTATCTACCATGGAGTATAGCTCCGGATTTATTTGGTTGGTTAGTATTGCCACCGTCGTAATGATTCCGGTGATGGTGATTTGGCTGGTGTGGATGTGGCTTGCCTGGTCTAAAACAGATCGCTCCCAAGCCGAATTGGAGAATTGGACTTATGAATACGAGTAGCGAGCATGACTCCGCAGAGCCGAACAATAAACGCAAGTGGCCCTTAAAAACGCTGATTGAAATCTTACC
>JBFGLD010000275.1:0-6956 GCA_041576335.1 Anaerolineae bacterium
AGCCGACCGCCTGCCTGGTCAGGTTCACTCTCCTATGGCTGAGAGTGGGTTTATACCTCTACTACTTCGCGCTTCGTGGCGCACCGCAACTTGCCCATTTAGCAAACTCAACACCCTCGGTGGGCTGGCCATTTGTACGCGTAAAAACAAAACTCATTTTTTCTTTGATCACCCTCAACCTCTATGTCAGATAAGATGACATGCGCGACACTTCGGTTACTGTGGTCATATCCGCGCAGCCGTCGCGACTCTAGGGCATTTCCGCAGTTTCTCTAGGATTCGAGGCCAAATTTGTGACTTCAAGATTGTGATTCCGCTTGGCGGCTGAAGTTAGCTGCGGTTTACGACTCATTAGGCAAAGTTTTGGAATTTCAGCCGTGGTGATCGTACTGCCACTAACACGGCTCAGGTTAAAGCCGCCCACTTGCGTCGATGACGGCGGAGCCGGCTTATCGCCCGACTGCCGGGCCAACTCCCGCGCCGGATCATCATCGGTCAGTTTCGAGATGGGTGGGGAGGACGCGGTTTCCGCTTCAGTCGTGAGTCCGGCCGATTTGTTCTCAAGGTCTTCAATTTCGATGAGCAGACTCATGCCCCGTATCGTTAGACTTTGCTTCAAATGACCGCCCGCTGCCTGCGGCTGCGTTGAGGCGAAGGGTCTCCGCCTGCCGCCTGCGCTCCGTGCTTGACCCGTCCGGGTTGGGTGATCCCGATCAGCTGGGGCCGGCCCAACCACCGGTGGTGCCTGGCCCGACCGGTTTGCTGATCCCCAACACCCCGGCCGGCTCGACCGGCGTCGGGTTTCACGACCGGTTGGTGGCGCGTGGTCCGACCCGGACACGGCTCGCCCGCCAGTGCCAGATCTTGCCTCTGGTCGCCCTGGGCGGCGAGGAGGGCAGCGAGGAGGAGCTGACCCTGGACCAGATCTACACCGCCCTTGATACGCGGACGCGGGTGCCCCTGACCAAGACCGAACAAACAGCCCGCAAAGAGGATGCCCGCTTTTTGCTGGAGGGCAGAGCCGACGACCGCCCGCTGACTGCTCTGGAAGCAGCCGGCCAGGCTCCGCGCCTGGCTTTGCTGGGCGACCCCGGCGCAGGCAAGAGCACCTTTGTGCGCATGCTGCTGGCCTGGCCGGGCGCGACCAACCTGGGCGAAGCCCAAACACCGCCCGGCTGCACGGCCGAGCTGCTGCCGGACGACCGCACCGCAGCCCAGGCCTCGAATGACAGGTTGGTAAAAGCGCTATCGGACCCGGGCCGAAGCGAAGAGCGATATCTTCGCCTACTTTGAGGGTTTTTACAACCGCACCCGACGTCATTCAGCCTTGGCCTATTTGAGCCCGATTGATTATGAGCGATCATACCATCTATGTCTTAACTAACTCTCCACCAAACCGGGGGAACTTCACCCAACAGCTTTTCCTGGTCGCCAAAAGTTTCTATGCCGGGTAAGGTTGACCATCGGTAACAGGGGGTGGCGTTTGGGGAGAGGCCCGGGCGGTGATAGTTACACGGGCAACCGGCGTGTCGGGCAAGGGTTGGATGTGCCAAACCAGCCGGCCCGGCGCCATCACCAGCAGCAGGGTGGCGCCGTCGGATCCGCTTGTTGTGACAGACCGCAATCGGGGTACTGTATTTTCCCGTTAACCAGGTCTCGACAGCCGTCATTTGGCTGACCAGCTTCTCCTTATCTACTTTGTTGAACAGCAGTGGTAGCGCGATAAACCTGCCATAGAAAGCAAGTCAGGACAGCATATCGATCCTTGGTCCGTAAATTTCGCAGCCGATCGGCCAAACACCGGTGCGCATAGCCCGTGAGAGACCGTTGATATCGGATAGGATTGATTTCTTTTTGCTATGGTGATATAAAGAAGCCATCAAACCCCATTTCTTTTTCAAACACAACTACTTTGTTCGCCAGGATGCAGAGCTGCTTGAACTGTGGCAAGGGCCGAAGTGAGGATCGAAGCTTGTTTTAAGGATGTCTGACCTTAACAGAGGGGACCGACTTTGGATCATAAATTTCAACTCTTCTTGTTGGGTGTGCCGGAAATGGTGTGGCAAACCCGACCGTTTACCCTGGCCCGCCGCCAGGCCCGGGCTTTGCTATACTGTTTGGCCCATGAACTGCGGCCCGTACCCCGCGACCGGCTTATCTTTTTGCTGTGGCCGGACATCCCCGAAACCACGGCTCGCCGCAATTTGACCCGTCTGTTGAGCTACACTCGCCAAGCCTTGCCCCAACCTGATCTACTGCTGATGAATAAAACTGCCGTGGCCCTGAATCCTGGTCTCGTCGCATCAGATACGGCGCAATTTGCCGAATTGTGTGCGACAGATGACTCGACGGGCTGGGAAACGGCCGTTCCCCTCTACCGCAGCCGCTTTCTCGATGGCTTCACGCTGTCCGACAGTGCCGAATTCGACCAGTGGCTTAGCCAGACCCAACGCCAGTATGAGCGGACCTATCTGGACACGCTACGTAAACTGGTGATGGTCAAAGCTGATAAGCGTGACCACCCAGCCGCTATCCGCTATGCCCAGAAGTACCTGGCCGTCGATGAGCTGGCCGAAGAGATCCATCGCCACCTGATCAGTCTCTACGCCGCCAATGGCGACCGCAGCGCAGCCCTGCGCCAATTTGAACAGTGTAGTATTGTTCTGGAGCGGGAATTGGGTGTGCCACCGCTGCCGGAAACCCGAGCCGCCTATGAAGCGGCTCGAGATGGTACACCGCCGCCCCGGCCGGAAATGCTGCCCAAACCGGAATGGACCACCCTGCCCGGATTGGATTTACCCCTCATTGGCCGGGATGAAGCCTGGCAGGCATTGACACAAGCGTATCGCCGTTACCAAAACGGAGGCGTCATCTTCATCTCCGGCGAGGCGGGGGTGGGCAAATCGCGCCTGATGCAAGAGTTTGCCACCGCTCAAAATGGGCTGGTGCTGACCGGCAACAGCTACGCTACCGGCCAGGCCCTACCCTACCAATCCCTGGTTCAGGCCCTACGCCTGGCCCTGCCGCTGCGTGATCGCTGGAGCCACACCTTGTCTACCTGGTTAGCGGAAGTCTCTCGCCTGCTGCCGGAGTTGCGGGACCACTTCCCCGACCTGCCCTTGCCGGTCGAGGTCGCGCCGGCACAAGCTCAGGCTCGCCTGTTCGAGGCCTTGACCGAACTCTTCGGCAGCCTGGCCGGCAACTCACCCTTATTACTCTGCCTTGATGATGTACATTGGGCCGATGAGGCGACTTTGGGTTGGCTGGAATACACGACCAACCGGCTGGCCGGCCGTGGGGTGTGTATACTAGCCACCTACCGCATTCACGAAGCACAAGGGCTGGCTGAATGGCAGCGGGCCTTGAGTCGAGCCGGTCACTCAGCCAGTATCCGGCTCACAGGTTTGACCGAAACTGCCGTAACCAATCTTTTATGCAAAGCCGGCGTTGACCAGAGGACCGCCGCACCTTTGGCCACCCGCATCCATGCCGCCACTGACGGCAATGCCTTTTTTGTGCTGGAAACGATCCGCGAACTGCTAGGAACAGGGAAAATTTCTGATGACGCCGCCGACTTGCCCCTGCCCCAAACAGTGCGGGCCGCGGTTTTGCGGCGGGCGGGCCGCCTGACGCCGTTGTCCCAGCAAATGCTGACGGTAGCCGCCGTGCTATCCCCCCACTTGCGGGTCGATACGCTGAGGCAGATCTCCGGACGGAGTGAATTGGAGACGGTAGATAGCCTGGACGAGTTACTGGCCCACCAACTGCTACAGGCCGATGGCATCAATTTTCGCTTCCAGCACGACCTGGCCCGGCAGGCGGTCTACGAGGAGATTACGCTTTGGCGGCGGCGCTTGCTGCACCGGCGGGCGGCTGAAGGCCTTGAACAGCTTCATCAGCGCGACTTAGCCCTCTTCTATCCCAGTCTGGCCCACCATTGGAGCCGCGTGATTGAGGATGAAACGGCTGACCCAGTACTGGTATCGAGGGCAATTGAGTATTTTCAGAAAGCCGGAGAACAGGCTGCACGTAACTATGCCAACCAGGAAGCAATCGCATACTCTAACGAAGCTATCGCTTTACTCAAAACACTCCCCGATACTCCCGACCGCAACCAGAAAGAACTCACCCTACAAATGGCTCTGGGTGTGCCGCTGATGGCTGCCAAAGGCTATGCAGCCCCGGAAGCGGGAGAAGTTTTCACCCGGGCGTGGGAACTGTGCCAGCAGATAGGGGAAATCCCGCAGATCTTCTCGGTGATGCAGGGGCTGTGGCCCCTTTATTTATTGCGGGCGGAACTTCAGACTGCTCGTGAGGTGGGGGAGTCACAACTTCGCCTCGCCCAAAGCACAAAGGATCCAGAGCACCTATTGGCAGCCCATACTGGTGTGGGAACAATTCTATTTTGGCACGGAGATGCGGCCTCTGCTCGAGCACATCTGGAGCAGGGGATTGCCCTCTATGACCCCCAGCTGCACCGTTCTATGGCCTTCCAGGCTGGGCAGGATCCGGGCGTAGTTTGCTTAACCTATGGGGCATGCGCCCTCTGGTTGCTAGGCTATGCTGATCAGGCTCTTAAGAAAAGCCAGCAAGCGATCGTCTTGAGCCAAGAGTTGTCGCATCCTTTGAGTCTGGCCTTCGCCCATTGCTTAGCGGCCCGACTTCATCAACTCCGTCGCGAGGGGCCGGCAGCCCAAAAGCAAGCAGAGGCCGCCCTTGCCATCGCGACCGAGCAGGGATTGCCACTCTTCTTGGGGCTGGCCACATTTCTGAGGGGCTGGGCGCTGGCCGAGCAGGGGCAGACAGAGGTGGGAATTGGGCAGATGCACCAGGGTATGGCTGCTTATCGGGCCACCGGAGCACAGATGGGGCAACCATATTTTCTTGGCCTTCTGGCCGAGGCATATGGGAAAGAGAGGCAGGGTGAAAAGGGGCTCTCGTTGTTGGCCGAAGCGCTGAATGCGGCGGAAAACAGTGGCCAAGGTTTCATGAAAGCGAATCTGTGTCGACTTAAAGGGGAATTGTTGCAGATGCGGGGGCCTGAAGCAGAGGTTGAGGCCAGTTCTCAACAGGTTGAAGCTTGTTTCCTGCGCGCCGTCACCATTGCCCAGCAACAGGAGGCCAAATCGTGGGAGTTGCGAGCGGTGATGAGCTTGAGCCGACTGTGGCACTCCCAAGGGTCGCAGGGTAAACAAACACAGGCCTTCCAAATGCTGTCCGAAATCTACAACTGGTTCACTGAGGGTTTCGATACGATCGATCTGAAAGAGGCCACGGCCTTGCTTGAAGAGTTATCGTGACCGACAACATCTTATTCCTCTGTAAATTCCCCAAGTAATCTATCCCCAAATCCACACATTTTGAGAATTTCATCCTATTGGTCTCCATTTGTGGACTTTTTGTGGACTACTTTTTGCTAAGCTACGGCCAACAATGCCGTAGCTTTTTTCTCTTAACCTAATCTGGCCAAGCCAAAGCCAAAGAGATTAAGGTGCGTTTCAAATGAATACATACGAAAGGAGGCAGTAAATTATGCCGCATATACTTGTACGGCAAAATGTTGAGAATTACGCCAGGTGGAAAGAGGCATTTGATGGAGATGCTAGTACCCGCCGGGAAGGTGGCTCCAGGGGCGGACACGTCTTTCAGAATGCTGATGATCCAAATGAGGTCTTTATCCTGCTGGAGTGGGATACTATGGAAAAGTTGCAGCAGTTTGCCCAATCCGATGAGTTGAAAGAGCGGATGCAACGGTCAGGCGTGACCGGCCCCCCAGATATGTACTTTGTTAATTTAGCCGACCAACCATCCGTGTGATTAGTAGACAAAAACTTGCTTCGAGCAAGCTCCTGACCGGAGTCGGGGACACGGACCCGTTCTGAGCATTGGGCGAGGGGGCATCATCAGGCTGGTCACTAGGTTGTAGACATTCTTTCTGTGGACCACATTCCTAAGCTACGGCATATACCACGCCGTAGCTATTTCTTTGTATGAAGATATTAGAATAGGAGAACATTATGTGTGTACCAGGTTGTCAGGAAGTGGTGTTGAAAAGATTAAGTCGCCGAGGATTCCTTAAGACTACTATTTTCAATCACTTGTAGTCATCGTGACAGAATACGCTGTCTGTAAATTGGCCATTTAACCTCGCCTTTTTCTTGCTGATGCATCAACAACCGAAATATTATCTTCTGGGACGCTTTATGGGACGCCCCCAGGGACGCTTAGAGGGCACTTGCTTGCCATACTGGAAAGAGGGAATTCAAAAAGTCTTTGATAAATTTAACGGAGGAAAAAATGTATCTCAATAACTCAGACAAATTAGTAGCGATGCTGGCCATGCTGGCGATAGTGGTTCTGAGTGGTTGCTCAACGACTGCTCCAGAACAAGCTGCCGCTCAACCACTAGCCGTAAGCGAAGAAGTTGTTACGCAAGCGGAATTGGAAAAACAAATTGAAGAGGCCGTTTGGATCTATGAAGACGCGCTTCAGTCCGGGGATGTGGAACGCGTCATGGCCCTCTACGCCGACGACGTTGTTTCGTTGCCGCCCGGCTTCCCCAAGACCGAGGGGAAGGCCGACCTGGAAGCCTCGCTCCAAGAATTCTTCGACGCGTTCGCGATTGAGCGGGACTTCGAGCTAGTCAATATTCAGGTTGCGGGTGATACGGCCACACGGTTCGGTGAGTGGACCCAGACCCTGACCCCAAAAGACGGTGGGGACCCCATCGTGGAGACCGGACGCTGTGTGTTCGGCTATGAGAAGGTTGGTTATGAGTGGAAGGTCGCCTGGGAAATCTGGAATACCTACGAATAAATTCCTGGGTATGTAGCCGTAGGAATATATGTGGTATTTATTATCCTTAATGCTTTTATGGTTGCGATGGCACGTCCAACTTAACTGTGGAATAGAATAGAATCCAGCGTAACTGTAGAAAAAACATTTTTCAGTCGTGG
>JBFGLD010000276.1:0-6948 GCA_041576335.1 Anaerolineae bacterium
ATTACGAAAGCCGCTATCTTAAAACGAAAAGTATTATAACCCAGGGCCCGCATCCGCTGCTCATTCTCACGGATGCCTCGTAAGGTCCAGCCGAAAGGGCTGTTAACGATCCGGTGTAACAGCCACCAAGACAGCAAGAACAAGATGAGGACCAAATAATAGAAAGCCTCACGCGAGTTGAAGTTGTAGCTGAGCGGTCCGAGCCCGACGGTGGGTCGCACAACCTGCGCTATGCCGTCGGATCCGCCGGTTACGCTCGACCAGCTAATGGCAATGCTAAATAACATCTGGGCAAAAGCCAGGGTAATCATTAAAAAGTAAATTCCGGCGGTTCTTAACGCAAAAAAGCCAATGAGCAGGGCTATCACAGACGTACTTACGACGACCAAGGGGATAGTAATGAGAAGATTGCTGGTTAAGTTCAGGGCCAAATCGCTCCGGCTGGCCGTGTAGGCCAACACATAGCCGCCAAAGCCAAAAAAGGCAGCGTGACCAAACGACGGCAAGCCGGTGTAGCCCAACAATAAGTCGAGGCTCATTGCAAAAATGGCAAAGATCAATATCTCGATTCCCAAGCTAAGAAAATAGCTCCGCGCCACATAAGGATAAACCAGAGCGAACATAAAAACAGCAGCCAACACCCAAGTCCGGCGCTGTCTTATCCAACCTTGTGCGTCAGTAAGGCGGGTTGTAACTGCGGTCACTTCAACTCACCTTTAACCCAAACAAGCCCGACGGGCGAATGAGCAAGACAACTGCCATCACTGCAAAAATGAAGAATAGAGAAAATTGCGGAACTAAAGCTTTGCCAAACGTGTCGGCCATTCCGATGAGCAAACTGCCCAGGAAGGCACCTTTCAAGGTACCCAGGCCGCCGACCACGACCACGACCAGCGTCAGTATAAGAATCTCAAAATCCAAGCCGGGGTACAGCGTACGCACCGGCGCCCCGACGACACCGGCCAATGCGGCCAGAGCGGTGCCCAAGGCAAATATGCCCGCAAACACCAGGTAGATGTTGATCCCCAAGCCGCTAACCATCTGCGCATCAGAGACACCTGCCCGGATGATCGCCCCAATGCGGGTACGTTCCAGAAAGAGCCATAACAACAGGGCTAAAATCAACCCAAACCCGATGAGTGATAAGCGATAAATCGGAAACTGCACGGTAAAAACCGGAATTTGCCCCGATAATAGGGGTGGTGGTGGAACCGATTCAACATACGCGCCCCAAGTCCACTGGATCAAATCGGAGGCAATAAGCGCTAAGCCAAAGGTGAATAAAACCTGGTCCAAATGCCGATGGGCGCCATACATCCGCCGTAAGAAAAGATATTCGATGGCGAGACCCAGGCCGCCAACAATGAGCGGCGCAATGATCAGGGCGAGCCAAAAATTATTGAACTGCCGGACCATGCTCAATCCGATATAGCCACCCAGCAGGTAGAATCCACCGTGGGCTAAATTAATGACATCCATCTGTCCAAAGATAAGTGACAGCCCGGCAGCCATTATAAACAGCAGCATACCAGAGACGAGCCCGTTTAGGAATTGGATAATAAAATTTTCCATAGCTGTAAGTCAACGGTTGGTCGAGTCAAATACACGGGATGTGTATTAATAGTTTATCTAAAATATTAGTTTATTCAAAGTTATATGATTCAGGGGAAAAAATTAACATCGTGTTTGGTTGATTAAGTTGCCGGCCTCGATTGAGCTGCCCTGGTTGAAGCCGGCGCGGGCTCGCTTCCGGAAGTTTGACGAGCAAGCAAAAGGCACATGTAATGGAGAGACACCGCATGCCGCGTCTCTCCATTACCTCTACATCACGATATCCCAGAAGGCTGCGCCTTTTAAGCGCGCCTCAAAAAGGTCCCGTTTAGCCCTTTGAGTCGTCGCCCGGATCGACAATTTCGCCCAAGTCGGCAATTACCGTATTTTGAATGGTACCGCCCACGTCCTGAACTTCACGCAGATAAATTTTTTGGCGTGGGGCTTGCGAATTGGTGTCCAGGGAAAACGGGCCGCGGGGGCTGTTGAAGCTAATTCCGCTCAGGCTCTCGATCATCTTATCGACGTCGCTCGTGTCACCCTCCACGGCGTTGAGCATATCAACAATCACGCGCCCGGTGTCGTAACCTTGTACGCCAAACACGTTCGCTTCGTTACCCGTTCGCTCGGTAAACGCCGTTTTGAACGCCTCATTTTCCGGGTTGTCCAACGGCAAGGCCCAGTGCAGGCCGCTGCGGACACCCAAGGCGGCATCACCCTCCGCGGGCAGCACATCCTGTTCCACCATAAAGCCCGAACTCATCAGCGGAATATTACCGGTCAGACCAAAGTCGCCATAGGCCTTGACAAAGGTGACGGCGGCACCACCACTATAAAATGAATAGACAAAGTCGGGAGCAGCGTCGGCTAACTCGGCAATGAAGGGGGCCGGGTCGCCCATATTCGGGAAGGGGGTGCGCTGAATACCGAGGATTTCGCCACCGGCCGCTTCAAAGCTGTTGCTAAAAGCCGTGATGGTATTTTCGCCCGCCGCATAGTCGGGTACGCTGATATAGGCAGTTGTACCTACATTTTCCGCGGCCCAGGTACCGACCGGCCAGTTGGGCATCCAGTTTGTAAAGGACGTGCGCCAGATATAAGGAGTCTTTAATCCCCGGCTGAGCGCGTTTGCCCCTGCATTAGAGCAAATCAGCAATTTCTTGGTTTCATCAAAATAGTCACGTAAACCGACCAGCACCCCGGAACTAACAATGCCGGTCACAAAATCGACTTGATCCTGCTCAACCAGTTTGCGCGCCTTTTGCTGGGCCACATCCGGTTTAATTTCGGTATCTTCGGTTATGATTTCGATGGTTCGGCCACCGGCTTCATTATTCACCTGTTCAAAATACATCCTCATGGCCTCGGTAATGCTCTCGCCCAAAACGGCATAAATATCGGAGTAGGGTAATAACACACCGATCTTCACTGGCCCGGCGGAAGTTGCGCCACCACCACCACAAGCACTGAGCAGTGGCCCTGCCGCTACCGCCGCGGCTGCGCCGCCGGCGGCTTTTAGAAATTCACGCCGGGTGATAAAATAAAAGCTTTTTCTACTACTCATTTTTCCTCCCTTTGGTTTCTACTGCATTATATAAAGATTTAAATATGCACCACAGCTAATCGTCAGCTGATCTACCCGAGGCATATGAGCCAATACCGACCGGACGGTATGTTTTAAGCGACTGCGTTAAACTGGTATTTTTTCGTCTCGCAGACATTGCAGATTTTGCGTCCATTGCAAACTTTATACAAACTAGCGCAACCAACTGGGATTTGTTTTAGCTTCAGAGGTTATATTTGAAGAGACAGGTGCTGTCTATCGATACCAGCAACTGACGCTGCGATTGTAACATTTATGTATTGTGGTGTCAAATCGAATTTATTTCGGCTCTAGGCCATCACCACGACCGAACGAATGCCCTCACCACGGCGCAGCGTCTCGAACGCCTGGTTGATCTGGTCAAGAGGGAAATGAGCTGTGACTAACTCTTTGACTTTTAGCCTGCCAAGCCGAGCCAGTTCTATCACTTTAGGGTATTCTGAGGCCGGGCAGCCCAGGGACCCCACGATCTCCATTTCCCGATACATCGTTCGCCCGCTGTTAAGAGTCATTGGCTTGGCGCTGTAGCCAACCAGCACGAGCCGCCCACCGTTGCGAGTGCTGGCAAAAGCCGCTTCCTGCGTAGCCGGAAGGCCAATGGCCTCAAAGGTCACGTCGGCCCCGCCGCGGCTGAGTTTGCGAATTTCTTTGTCGACTCGCTCAATTTGGCCGGCGTCTATAGTAACCTCCGCTCCCATCTGTTTGGCCCATGCTAATTTTTGAGCGAGGACGTCAACCGCGATCACCTGGCCACCGGCCGCCGCGGCCATCTGGACGACGTTTAAGCCGATACCGCCACAGCCAAAGACGGCCACGACATCACCCGGCTTGACCTGGCCCCGGTTAACCACCGCCTGATAGGGCGTCGTAATTGCATCGGCAATGATACAGCTCTCGACGAGGGGTAATTCTTGGGGCAGTGCAAACAGGGTATCCTGGCTCACGGCGATGTACTCGGCAAACGCGCCGTCAATATTGTTGCCAAACATGATCATACTATCGCAGATATTTTCGCGCCCGCGGCGGCAGGCATCACACACGCCGCAGCCATACACGGCCGGCAGCAGCACCCGGTCGCCTTCGGCCCAGCCGGTGACGTCATCGCCGACGGCCGCTACCTCCCCCGAGGCCTCGTGGCCCAAAATCAGAGGCGGTTTTTTGAAGGTCGGCACATTGTGATCCGTGTAATGTAAATCGGTGTGACACACGCCGCAAGCCGCCACTTTGACCAATACCTCACCGGGCTTTGGTTTCGGTGTAGGCACTTCTTCTACTGTGAACGGTTGGCCGGGGCCGTAAAAGATCGCTGCTTTCATCGAGAATTTCCTTTTTTGGTCGTAAATCCGAAATCTACTTGTCTTGCCACAGCGGCGATCGTTTTTCGAGAAAAGCAGCCAAACCTTCGTGGGCATCTTGGGTTTGCATCAAATCCTCTAAGTAGAGTTTTTCAATCGCCGGCAAAACGTCCATAAAGGGGCCGCTGGCACCCAGCCGGGCCGCCCGACGGGTGAAGCGCAGCACACTGCCACTTAAACGGGTCAACCTACCCATGAGCTCGGCCGCCGCCGCGGCCAATTGTTCTGAAGGCACCATGCGGTTGACGAGTCCTAAGCGGTACGCCTCGGCGGCGTCAATCGAGTCGCCGGTCAACAGCATTTCCAGGGCCACGTGCTGCGGAATAAGGCGAGCCAAAATGCCCACGGCGATAGGCGGGAAAACGCCCACCTTGATCTCGGGCTGGCCGAATTTGGCCCGCTCTGAGGCCACAATCATATCGCAGAACATGGCTAATTCGCAGCCACCGCCCAGCGCCGCCCCGTCGACTACAGCCAGCGTCGGGATATTCAACTCAGCCATAAGGCGCAGTGCCCCATGAAATCCGTGGATCATGTCGTGCATCTTATCTGCGGTGTGGTCGGCTACATCCACGCCGGCTGAAAACATCTTGCTGCCCTGGGCGGCATCGATTACCAGCACCCGGACGGCGGGCTGGTCTTTAAGACTTTTCAAGGCCGCGACCATTTCGGCCATCATCCGGATGTTGATAATGTTGAGTGGGGGTCGATTGAGCGTCAGCCGGGCTGCGGCCCCGTCAATTTCAAAATTAATGGTTTGATACATCGTTCCTCCGGGTCATAATCCCATCTTCTTGGCAACCTCGGCCACTTCAGCCTCATTCAAAACCGACTGGGCCGAAGGGAAGAGAATTTGATTTTCCTTGTCAATATGATCTCTCAGCATAAAGATGATATTGTAGGCCGATTGAGCAATGGCCTCTGTTTTGTCTTCAGCATCAGGTGCATCGAGCAGTGCCTGCAGCCGGTCCTCTTCAGCCCACAGCTCCTCGTGCTCTCCCAGCAGGGCGTGGAGTAAGCCCTGTAAATCCTCTTCCTTAACCCACAGATCGCGATGCTCTTCGACGATGACGTCGATGATGCTGGGAGACGGCATATAGGGGCTCAGCACCGGAAATAGGGCATCTTCCTCTTTTTGATTATGGGCCTTGACTTCGGTTTTGATAAATTCATTCGCCTCTTTGATCAAGTTTAGCGCCTCGACTGAGTAACCGTGCCGGTGCAGGCTGTCGGCGCCTTGCTCCATCTTCTCCAACGCCGCTAAACCGTGGTTATGCTCTTCGATAAATACGTCAAATGGATTTGCAGACATTAACCTTCTCCTTCGAAAATAAAATTACACGGAGTTTCACGGAGCTATCACAGAGAAACACAGAGCAAAAATTAGAAAACTCTGAGGATCTCTGTGTCTTCTCCGCGTTCTCTGCGTTCCTGATTTTCATTCTCGTGTCAGCTATCGCTTCAGTCCCATAGGCTCGGGCCACACTTTTCCAAAAATAGCCGCGGCGAGTGATGATTAAGCTCGACGCGCTAAGCCTGTTTTTTTCGAGTATAAATTGTACTGAACTGGAGCAAAATGAGCACCTGGCAGTCTGAGCATTCATCACCCATTTGCTCGACCGGTACCGGTTCGGCTCGAACCTCGAAGCCTAACTGGGTATATAGTTCCGTGGCCTCCTTCGACTGGCGCGCGTCGGCGATAAACCGGGGCTGCCAGCCTGCAGCGACCAGGTCCGGGTCGGGTTTTAGCTGGGCCTCTGAAAAAAAGCGCCTGGCCTCTTGTTCGACGATGTGCCCCAGCCGCTTGGGATCAACCTCGTTGGGTTCGTCAATGGCGTTCGATTCAGACATCTCACTCCCTTAAAAATTAAGTTACACGGAGTTACACAGAGCTATCACAGAGAAACACAGAGCAAAAAATAAAAAGCTTTGCGTATCTCTGTACCTGCTCCGCGTTCTTGGTGTTCCTGATTTTCATTACCTGGGCTCTAGTTCCTGATTCCTGATCCCTAACTCCTAATTTTCATTATTTGCCCGACCCTGACCGCAGGGCCAAGCCTTTAAGCCCCCGCCGCGACGCGTGACGCCTTGGTTCCGCTTTCGCCGAGCTTTTGCAGCCGCTGATGCCCCAAAATCGCCGCACCCAGAGCGCCTACAAACTGAGCCAGGTCACCCTCAGGTACGTTGACTTCTTGACCCAGCTGTTCACGCACGACGTCGGCCATCGTTTCAAAACGGAGAATGCCGCCGATCAGGGTAAACTCCGGCACCATGCGGATGCGCTTCATCAGCTGGACGGACCGGCCCACCAGCGACACAATAGCCCCGTACATAATATCGGCCGGAGCCATACCTTCGGACAGGTGGTTTATCACCTCCGACTCGGCGAAGACGGCGCAGACCCCGGAGATGGAAGCAGCCTCTTTAGAGGTCGCGACC